>CAIUZV010000040.1 GCA_903903735.1 uncultured beta proteobacterium
GGCGGCCAAAGACGCGGCGGCAATGCCCTTACCTAGCGAGGACACCACACCACCTGTGACAAATACGAATTTGGTCATGTGATTAACGCCCAGTTTAATGGGGCGCATGCGGGAAATTTGGATTATACCCGCCCAAAGGCTGTGTGCGCTGCAACAACCAATCCAGGGCAGCGCCGGTGACGTGAGGGGTCAGTCGCCCGCGTACTTCAGCGTGGTACGCGTCGAGCCAGGCTATCTCGTCGGGACGCATTTGGGTCAAGTCAATACAACGGGTGTCGATCGGGCAGAGCGTCAGCGTCTCAAATTCCAGGAACTCCCCAAACTCAGACGTACCTGCAGCCTGGTTACACACTAAGTTTTCGATACGAATCCCCCAACGCCCTGGGCGGTACAGGCCCGGTTCATTAGAGGTAATCATGCCGGGCTGCATGGCCGTGTGCGGAGCTGGTGCCGCACGATAGGAAATCACTTGGGGGCCTTCGTGCACATTCAGGTAGTAGCCCACACCGTGCCCCGTGCCATGGCCGTACTCGGCCAACCGCTCCCAGAGCGGAGCCCGCGCAACCGCATCAAGCATCGGAGAGGCCACACCGCGCGGAAAACGCAGTCGCGACAAGGCAATCATGGCTCGCAGGACTGCGGTGTAATCTGACTTTTGCTCTGGACTCACTTGGCCAACTGGCACGACCCGGGTAATGTCGGTTGTGCCACCTAAATACTGACCGCCGGAATCGATCAACAACAAGCCATCACCTTGAATGCGCGCATAGGACTGCGCAGTCGCCCGATAATGGGGCATCGCTCCATTCGCATTGAAGGCCGCAATCGTGCCAAAACTGCGCGACACAAAGCCCGGCTGTTGGGCTCTTAAGTCGGTTAAATATTCATCAACCATTAGTTCATTCAGTGCGCTGTCGTCCGACCGCTCAATGGCTTGTTCGAGCCACGCAAAAAACGCACATAAGGCGGCGCCATCTTGCTCCATCACGCGGCGCACGTGGCGCAATTCATGCTCTGTCTTTTGCGACTTAAAGAACGTGCTTGGATTAATCGAGCGCACCGTATTTGCGACGATCCGATCGATCAATGCACAGGTCGTGCGCGCAGGATCGAACAGCACCGTATCTTGAGGCGGCAGCTTGGACAATTCACTGGCGACTGAATCGTAAGGGCGCACCTCGACTCCGTCTGCCGCGAGCGTACGCGCTAAAGCAGGGTCTACTTTGCCAGGCAAAACGAACAAACTCACACCCTGCATGCTGACGAGCACATGCGCCAAAAACACCGGATTGAACGACACATCACTGCCGCGCAGATTCAACAGCCAAGCAATATCGTCCAGCGTGGAGACCACATGCCACTGCGCGCCTTTCTCCTGCATGACCGCGCGGACACGAGCAAGTTTTTCACTGCGCGACTGACCGGCAATCTCAACAGGCAAATCACGAATCGGCGCACTTGGTAAGGCAGGCCTGACAGTCCAACACTGGCCAGGCAAATCCAGATCTATCACCAGCTTGAGCTGACGCGGTGCGAAGGCTGCTAACAGGGCTTCGCGTGCCATGAGGCCAAGCGCCCTCCCATCGACGGCCACAACCGCGCCCTGGGGAAGTTGCTCAGCAAGCCACTGCACGTGAGCCGGATCGGTCGCGACGCCAATCTTCATGAGTGTGACGGGCGAGCCAACAAGCTCAGCCTCGGCCTGCACCCAATAGCGGCTATCAACCCACACCCCAGCAAACGTATCGGTGATGACCACGGTGCCGACAGAGCCCGTAAAACCCGTCAGCCATGGGCGCAACTGCCAGTAGTCGGGAAGATATTCGGATAAATGGGGGTCAGCAGAGGGGATGAGGCAAGCCTGCACCCCCGCGACCCGCATGGCGGCTCTTAGCGCGACAAGGGGCCCGTCAGTGATGTCATTCATATTTCTTACTTTGAGAATTTCGCACGTAAGAACGCAATAATGCCTGGCAAAATTGAGAGGAAAATAATAAACAGAATGACCAATGTCAGATTGTCTCGAACAAAGGGCAGATTTCCGAACCAATACCCTGCAACGGTCAGTGACACGACCCAGATGATGGCGCCTGTCACATTAAAAAACACAAACTTTTTTGGATCGTACTTCGCAAAGCCAGCTACAAAAGGAGCCATCGTGCGAGCAAAAGGGATAAACCGCGCAATGATCACGGTTTGTCCACCATAGCGATCATAGAACCCTTGCGTGTACGCCAAATGCTTGGGATTGACTAAGTTGGTTCGCGCAATCAGGGCGGCCCCAAACCATCGACCCACCGCATAGTTCACTGCATCGCCAACAATCGCCGCGGTCGTCAACAGCGCAATGAGCAAATAGATATCCATCTTTCCCATTGCGCAAATTGCACCAGCAACAAACAACAAGGAGTCGCCCGGCAAAAATGGCATGAACACCAAACCGGTTTCGGCAAAAATAATAGCGACTAGCAGAACATAAATCCAAACACCGTAGTTCTCAATGAACTGCAGCATTGTCTTGTCAATGTGCAGCAGTAAATTGAGCAAACTGGTGAAGAGTTCCATATCTAAGTCCTAAGTGTGCGAATCGTGGCGTGGATTGTAGCGAACCCTCAAGTTACAACCACGATAGGCCACCAAGTCTTGGGGATAAATCAAACGGCAGACACATCTAACTTGGCCGCCGTCTTGGATTTAATCTCGTCGACCGTCACCCCTGGAGCAAGCTCAAGTAACTTCAACCCGTTAGGTGTCACTTCCATGACGCCAAGGTCGGTAATCACCATATCAATCACACCAACGCCCGTCAGCGGCAACGTGCACTTGGGTAGTAATTTCAGATCAACTGTGCCGTCCTTTTTGTGCGCGACGTGCTCCATCAGCACAATCACGCGACCGACGCCCGCAACCAAGTCCATGGCGCCGCCCATACCCTTGACCATTTTGCCTGGGATCATCCAGTTCGCGAGATCGCCCTGCTCGGAAACCTGCATGGCGCCAAGAATAGCCAGGTTGATTTTTCCACCACGGATCATTGCAAACGAATCCGCTGACGAAAAAATTGACGAGCCGGGTAACGTCGTGACCGTTTGCTTGCCGGCGTTAATCAAATCTGGGTCCACTTCGTTCTCAAGCGGAAACTGGCCAATCCCGAGCAAACCGTTCTCAGATTGCAGCCACACTTCAATGCCTTTCGGTACATGATTGGCCACTAAGGTCGGCAGACCGATACCCAGGTTTACGTAAAAGCCGTCTTTGAGTTCGCGCGCTGCACGCGCAGCCATTTCATCACGAGTCCATGCCATGATTATTCTCCTTAGCTCGCTGCGCGAACAGTGCGCTGTTCGATGCGTTTTTCGGGTGTTGCATTGATCACAATGCGATGCACGTAGATGCCTGGCAGATGAATGTTTTCAGGCTCGAACGTTCCATTTTCAACAATCTTCTCAACCTCTACCACGGTAATCTTTCCTGCCATCGCAACGGGCGGATTGAAATTACGCGCGGTCTTGCTAAAAATCAGGTTGCCACTGCGATCGGCGATATACGCCTTGACCAACGAGACCTCAGGCACAAGCGCGCGCTCCATGATGTACTGCTCGCCATCGAACTCACGGATCTCTTTACCGTCGGCCACAATCGTGCCCACGCCGGTCTTTGTAAAAAAAGCAGGAATCCCGGCTCCACCTGCGCGCAAGCGTTCGGCCAAGGTGCCTTGGGGCGTGAATTCGAGCTCGAGCTCGCCCGCCAAATACTGCCGCTCAAACTCTTTGTTTTCTCCGACGTAGGAGGCAATCATCCGGCGCACTTGTCGGGTCTGCAGCAACATGCCAAGACCGAAGCCATCAACACCTGCGTTATTACTGATGCATGTGAGATCTTTGGTGCCCAGATCACGTACCGCGGCAATCAGTGCCTCGGGAATGCCGCAGAGGCCAAACCCACCTACGGCGATGGTTTGACCATCTTTAAGAATCCCGGTGAGCGCCTCTTTGGCGCTTGGATATAGCTTGTTCATGCAAACCGCTCCTTGGTTATCGCTTAAATGAGATTATCGACGATTTATAGACCTTGCCAACGCTTGGAGGACTTCGGGTGGCCAAGGGTGGGATTTACCCGACTCAAAGTCCATCAAGACCATGACCGACTTGCCTTGCGCACACAATTCAAGCTGATCGCCCTGCACAACGGACAAATCGACGGCATGTTCCATGCTGGAGCGCCCGATATTGACCACCCGATGACTCACGCGGATGGTGGCCGGATAGGTGATCGGCTTTTTAAAGTCGCAAGAACAATGGACAACCACGGGGTTTAGGCGCGCAGACTGAGTAAACCCGCCCTCATAAAACATCCGAATGCGCCCTTCTTCCATGTATCGGAAATAGTTCGCATTATTCAAATGATTAAGAGGATCGGCATCGGCCCAGCGCATGGGCACATCCATATCAAAAATATCGCCAACGGCGAGAGTCGATCCGTCTGAGACAGCCACAGAATTCTCCGCAAGAAACGCAAAAGGGTTGCTTCGGCTCTTTGCAAGGCCAAGACTGCAAAAAGTCCGACAGCCGTGCAATACAATCGAGCGATCAAACATCATACCTTTTAAGCAGGGAGACTCTTATGTCCGCACGTGAATCGATGGAATATGACGTTGTCGTGGTCGGCGGTGGTCCCGCCGGTCTGGCGACCGCCATCAAACTCAAACAGCTCGCGGCAGAGCGCAATCATGAGGTTTCAGTTTGTGTACTCGAAAAAGGTAGTGAGATTGGGGCTCACATCCTGTCTGGCGCGATCATGGATCCGATCGCGCTGACCGAACTGATCCCAGATTGGAAAGAAAAAGGGGCTCCGCTTGATACGGCTGTCACTGAGGACGAGTTTCTGTTTTTATCCCCCACTGGCTCGCGCAAAACACCCGAATGGCTACTGCCAGAGTGCTTTCAGAACCATGGCAACTACATCGTTAGTCTGGGTAACGTAGCGCGTTGGCTGGGCGAACAGGCTGAGGCGCTGGGCGTCGAGATCTTCCCTGGCTTTGCCGCAGCAGAAGTCTTGTACGACGACAAAGGCGCAGTGCGCGGTGTCGCCACAGGCGACATGGGCGTGGGCCGCGATGGCCAGCCAACCGACCAGTACCAACAAGGCATGGAGCTCCTCGCCAAGTACACCGTGTTTGCCGAGGGTGCGCGCGGGCAGCTAGGCCGCGAACTCATCGCCAAATTCAAGCTTGACGAGGGGCGCGACCCCCAAGCCTATGGAATTGGCATCAAAGAACTTTGGGAAATCGATCCAGCCAAGTCCAAACCTGGCCTCGTTGTGCACACCGCAGGCTGGCCGCTCGATTCGGACACCTACGGCGGATCGTTTCTCTATCACCTGAACAATAATCAGGTTGCAGTGGGCATGGTGGTGGGCTTGGATTACGCCAACCCGTGGATTTCTCCCTTTGAAGAATTTCAGCGCTACAAAACACACCCAGCAATTCGTGGCACATTCGAAGGCGGCAAGCGACTTGCTTACGGCGCGCGAGCCATTACCGCCGGCGGTCTACTTTCCCTGCCTAAACTGATTTTCCCGGGCGGCGCGCTGGTGGGTTGCGAAGCCGGCTTCCTGAATGCTTCTCGTATTAAAGGCAGCCACGCCGCGATCAAGTCAGGCATGATGGTCGCGCAAGCTGCTTTCGATGCACTGGTCGCAGAACGCAGCCACGACGAGCTGCCCGCCTACCCAGCCGCCTTTGAGTCGTCTTGGCTTCACGCTGAACTGAACAAAGCGCGCAACTTCAAACAATGGTTTAAGAAGGGCCGCACCGTCGGTACCGTCATGACGGGAATCGAGCAATGGCTACTCAAGGGCAATATGCCCTGGACCATCCATCGCACCAAACGCGATCACGAATGCCTGCAGCCAGCGGATCAGTGTCCGCGCATCGAGTACCCAAAACCTGATGGTGTGTTGACCTTCGATCGTTTGAGCTCGGTGTTTATTTCCAATACCAATCACGAAGAAAATCAACCGATTCATCTGACCCTAAAAGATGCCTCGGTGCCGGTCTCAATCAACCTTGCAAAATACGGCGGGCCAGAGTCCCGCTACTGCCCAGCTGGCGTATACGAATACATTAAGGATGATCAGGGTGCCGACAAGCTGCAGATCAACGCACAGAACTGTGTGCATTGCAAAACATGCGATATCAAAGACCCCACACAAAACATCGTGTGGGTCACCCCGCAAGGTGGTGAAGGCCCGGTCTACACCGGCATGTAATTAAGCCTATTTTTTGACACGAGCAAATGCGATGAGCACACGACCACAAGCAGTTCCGACTAAACAGATCGACAATGAGCGCGTGATCGTGACCGAGTGGCGCTTTGCCCCCGGTGCCGAAACAGGCTGGCACACCCACGGCCACGACTACGTCGTCGTGCCGATCGCAAACGGCCTGTTGCACTTAGAAACACCTGAAGGCCTAAAGGAGTTTCCGCTCAAACTCGGTCAATCCTACACGCGCGGCGCGGGTGTGCACCACAATGTGATTAACGCCAGTGCACATGAAGTCGCCTTCATCGAAATCGAAGTGCGTTAAGACTCCCCGTTACTGCACAAGAGGAAATCTGCCATGCTCGATCCACAAGCCAAAGCTCTGATTGATCTCGTTGCAGAAAAAGGGATTCCTCCCATGCATGCCTCGCCGCCTGTTGAGGCGCGGCAGTTCTATCGCGAGCGTCGGTTCTTTAGTCAGCCCGAGCCGCCGGAAGTCGCAGAAAGCAAAGACATTCAGGTGCCCGGGCCGCTTGGTCCGATTCCCGTACGCGTGATTCGTCCAATGGGCAGCAAAGCCGACGCCATCTTGCCCGCCCTGGTGTATTACCACGGTGGTGGCCACGTGATTGGGGATCTGGATACCCACGACACGCTGTGCCGCTCCTTAGCCAATCTGGCTGGCTGCTCCGTGCTGTCGATTGACTATCGGATGGGACCAGAACACGTGATGCCCGCCGCATCCGATGATTGCGTTGCCGCGACCAAGTGGATACACGGCCATGCTGCAAGCTTAAAGATTGACCCAACGCGTATCGCCATTGGCGGAGATAGTGCAGGGGGACACTTAGCAGCGGTGGTGGCCTTAACACTCAAACAAGACAATGGGTTTAAGCCAGTGCTGCAGCTATTGCTGTATCCAGTCACCGACGCCAGCCAAGAGCGCGAATCGATGCGCACGAATGGTGAAGGCTACTTACTGACCCGCGAGACCATGGCTTACTTTTTCGGGCATTACATGCCTGAACAATGGATGCGCAAAGATTGGCGCGGTTCGCCCATGCTTGCGAAAGACCACAGTGGGTTACCACCCGCGATGGTGATCACCGCGGGCTACGACCCCTTGCACGACGAAGGCCGAGACTACGCGGACAAACTATCCGCCGCGGGCGTGCCCACACAATACATCTGCTTTGCGCGGCAAATCCACGGCTTTATCCCAATGGGGCGCATCATCGACGAAGCCAACACCGCCGTCAAACTCTGCGCCCAAACCCTCAGGGATCACTTCTTAAACGCAACAACCTCTTGACGCTGCTCGCCTAGACCTTCGATTCCGAGAGTCATGACGTCGCCCGCCTTGAGGTAGCGTGGCTTAGGCTTGACACCCATGCCAACGCCTGGAGGCGTGCCGGTGGTGATGATGTCACCTGGCATCAACGTCATGAACTCACTGACGTAGCTGACAATCGTCTGTACATCAAAAATCATGGTCTTGGTGGTGCCGGTCTGGAAACGTTTGCCGTTCACATCCAACCACATTCCGAGCTTTTGTGGATTCTTGATTTCGTCTGTAGTGACGAGCCACGGGCCGACCGGACCGAACGTGTCGCAACCCTTGCCCTTATCCCACGTGCCGCCGCGCTCGAGCTGATATTCGCGCTCTGACACATCGTTGATCAAGCAATAGCCGGCGACGTGTTTGAGTGCGTCTTTTTTACTGACATAGCGCGCTTTCTTTCCAATCACCACGCCAAGTTCAACTTCCCAGTCAGATTTTTTTGAACCCTTGGGGAGCATGACCGGATCGTTAGGACCGCTTAAGCTGGTATCAGCCTTAAAGAAAATGATAGGTTCTTTGGGACAAGGCATACCAGCTTCTGCTGCGTGGTCAGAGTAGTTCAGACCGATCGCCAAAAACTTGCCCACATCGGCAAGCGGCACACCGTAGCGTGGCTTACCTTTTACCAAGGGCAATGTGCTCGTTTTGATTTTCGCGAGCTTGGACAGCGCAGCGCTGGACAGGTGCGCAGAGGTGATATCGGGAATAACGCCCGACAGATCACGCAACTTGCCTTCTTTATCGATCAGGCCGGGTTTTTCTTTACCTTTAGCGCCATAGCGTACGAGTTTCATTGCTTCTCCTTGGATGAAGCGCTGAATTTAACAGCTATCGCACGGTGTAATCAATATGTTGCGCGGCCGCCAGAGATATCGAACACCGCACCAGTAGAGAAGCTGCACGCGTCCGACGACAGCCACATCACTAAATGTGCAATTTCAGGAGGGGCGCCAAAACGATTCATCGGGATCTTAGACAACATGAAATCAATATGCTCTTGAGTCATTTGCGCAAACATTCCAGTACGCACGGCAGCGGGCGTAATGCAGTTGACGGTGATGCCCGTTTGAGCAAGCTCTTTTCCGAGAGACTTAGTGAGTCCGATCACAGCCGCTTTCGAGGCGCTGTAAGCCGAAGCGTTCGGGTTGCCCTCTTTACCGGCCACCGAAGCGATATTCACAATGCGCCCTGCCCCTTGGCCTTGTGCTGCACGTTTCATCCCAGGTACGACTGCCTGACACGTCAGAAGCGTGCCGCGCACATTGATGGCGAAGACTCGATCCCATTCGCTCAACGGGTAGTCCACTACCGTTGCATTCGGCCCGGTAATGCCGGCACTATTCACCAGAATGTCGATGTGTGCGCAAAAGTTTGTTGATGAAGCGAGCGCTTGCGCAACCGACGCTGCATCAGAGACATCGACCTGTACGGTGTGCACCTTGCTGCCATGCAGGTCTTGCGCGGCCCGCAGCGCTTGTGGATCGCGATCCCAGATGGAGACACGCGCCCCTGCGGCAAGAAACTGCTCCACGCAAGCTTGGCCAATGCCTGCTGCGCCACCCGTCACGACAGCGTGTTTGCCACTAAAGTCATAGCGCACCGTATTTGTCATCACACTTCCTCGTTATCAGCGATCCCGAGGACGATCACTAGAGGTAGCGTCCGCCTGCACCAATCGCTACGGTGATCAAACCGAGAATCAAGTTTGTAAATATAAGGGGTCTAATCTTAGCTAGCGCTAGGCCGCCTGCCGGCCAATCTTTTGCAGCCACAGCAGATTTAAGCATACGAAAGGGTCCACCGTAGATGTAGGCAAAAATCACGGTCATCACCACAGCGATTAAGAGCATCGCATGCACATACCACCCGAGCTTGCCAAAACCGCTCAACATGTGAATTAAGCCAAAGCCTGAGAGAAAGAGCAGAAGGATTGCGCCTTTCACCCACACGAAGAAGCGACCGAATACGCCGCTGATCAGTGTCAGACGTTCTGGTGGCTGTAATACGCTTGCCGCAGTCGGACGCAGCGCACTGTGTGCAAAAAACATTCCACCGACCCAAACCAGAGCCGCTAACAAATGCAACACCACCAAAGAGGCCATCAACATTGCAATCTCCAAACCCAGATTTACCGTGCCACAGAAATCCACATGGATTTCAAGGCGCAAGATGGCCTAGAGTCTAACGCGCACTTCCCGTTCGCGTTTAAAAATCGGGCAAATCTTAGGGCTATTAAAAAAGGGCCCGAAGGCCCCTTTTTATCAAAGCAAAAAATCCGAGATCGCTTAAACCGGTTTGGATAACTGATCAAGAATCGCGGGGTTTTCTAAAGTGGACACGTCCTGTGTGACCACCTCCCCCTTGGCGACCACACGCAACAAGCGGCGCATGATTTTTCCGGAGCGCGTCTTGGGCAGGTTGTCGCCGAAACGAATCTCTTTGGGCTTGGCGATTGGGCCAATCTCTTTAGCCACCCAGTCGCGCAACTGCTTGCCAATTGCAACCGCCTCATCACCCTCAGGCCGACTGCGCTTGAGCACAACAAAGGCCACCACCGCTTCGCCAGTCGTTGCATCTGGACGCCCCACGACCGCGGCCTCCGCAACCATCTCGTGGGCAACCAACGCGGACTCGACTTCCATTGTTCCAAGACGATGGCCAGAGACGTTCAACACGTCATCAATCCGCCCCATGATCCAGAAGCAACCATCCTTGTCACATTGCGCACCATCACCCGCCAAGTAGTAACCGCGCAACTCAGGGGGGAAGTAGCTCTTAACAAAACGATCTGGATCGCCCCAGATCGTGCGGATCATTGACGGCCAAGGACGTTTGATGACGAGGAAACCACCGTGTCCCGCCTCAACATCGCCCCCTACTTCATCCACAATTGCTGCGGTGATACCAGGCAAGCGTGTCGTGCAAGAGCCAGGCTTAAGTGGGGTCGCGCCAGGTAGTGGGGTGATCATGTGGCCACCGGTTTCGGTTTGCCACCAAGTATCAACGATCGGACAACGGCCACCGCCTACATTGTTGTAGTACCACATCCAGGCCTCAGGATTGATGGGCTCACCCACCGAACCCAGCAGTCGCAAGCTCGACATATCGTAGGACTTGGGATGATGCGCTGCGACGGCCTCTGAAGCCTTAATCAAAGAGCGAATCGCCGTTGGCGCGGTATAGAAAATTGAAACCTTGTGGTCCTGAATCATCTTCCAGAAGCGACCTGCATCAGGATAGGTCGGCACACCCTCAAACACGACCTGCGTCAACCCGGCAGCCAAGGGGCCATATGTGATGTAGGTGTGTCCTGTGACCCAGCCCACATCGGCCGTACACCAGAACACGTCATTCGCTTTCGCATCAAAGACCCACTGCATCGTGAGCTTCGCCCACAACAGATAGCCTGCAGAGGAATGTTGCACGCCCTTGGGCTTACCAGTTGAGCCAGACGTGTACAGAATAAACAAGGGGTGTTCGGCGTTGACTGCGACGGGCGCGCACTCAGCCGCTTGTTTTTCTACTAAGTCGTGCATCCATACGTCGCGTTTGGCATCCCAATTAACCTTGCCACCTGTGCGCTTGTAGACGACGCAATGGCGCACAGCCTCACACGCGCCCATACCGAAGGCTTCGTCAACCGCTGGCTTGAGTGGAATCGCCCGACCACCACGCAGTTGTTCGTCGGCGGTAATCACCAAACTCGCACCGACATCCACAATGCGTTCATGCAAGCTTTTTGCCGAGAAACCGCCAAATACCACAGAGTGCGTGATGCCCAAACGCGCGCAAGCTTGCATCGCGACAATCGCCTCAATCGACATCGGTAGATAAATAATTGACCGATCACCCGCCTTGTAACCAAGCGACTTTAATCCGTTCGCAAATTTGCAGACGCGCTCGTAGAGCTGCTGGTAGGTAATCTTGAGGACTTCGCCCCCATCCGTTTCAAAAATAATTGCAATTTTGTTGGCATTGCCGTTCTTGAGATTGACATCCAAGCAGTTGGCAGAAACGTTGAGTTCCCCGTCACCGAACCACTCAAAGAACGGCGCACGCGATTCATCAAGCACCTTGGTGAAAGGCTTGGTCCACTGCAACTGCTCGCGGGCCATCCGCCCCCAGAACGCATTCGGATCCCGATCTGCTTCATCAAGCAGTGCCTGATAGGCAGCCTGGCCTGAAACATTGGCTTGTTGGACGAAGCTCTGGGGTGGTGGAAATACGCGCGTTTCCACCATCACGGATTCAATTGAATTTGCCATGAAATATTGTCTCCTCGGTCACCGGGGCGAATGCCCATTTGAAAAAAATTTTTACAACTTAAGTGCTGCAATCCCAGCTGTCGCGATCTGTGCATCTTCGGAGGACTGTACTCCCGACACCCCGACCGCACCCACCGTGTGGCCTTCAACCATAATTGGCACGCCGCCCTCCAGCATGCCTTGAATCAACGGCGCCGACAGAAACGACATCCGTCCATTGTTAATGACATCTTCGTAAACCTTAGAGGGGCGTGCGCCCATTGCGGCAGTATGCGCTTTAGCCGGCGCGATATGCGCAGAAATCGTATTCGCGCCATCTAGGCGCTGCAGGCCGAGTAAGTGCCCGCCATCATCCACGACGGCAATTGTCACCGCCCACTTATTGGCTTGTGCATGCGCTTTGGCAGCCGACAAAATCAAAGAAACGTCAGCATCGGTCAACATGGGTTTGGTTTTCATAGGAAATCCTTAGTTTGTTCGAGAGCACTCGGGTCTGCAATTTTAGCTTTAGCCGCCCACAAGCGATCTCGGCCATGGATCAAGGCTTTGTGGGTAGTTTGAATCGGATTCATACGGTCTCGGCAAGCAGTTTCTGCAGGATTTCGCGCTTTTTGTACTATGATTATGCCAAGCCAAGCTTGCACGAGGCTTGCCAAATCTTTTTTTGTATCGAGTGCCATGTCCGTTTTTAAATCTACCGCGTTGCGTGTGCGATCGTCTAGCCCTCGGCTTGGATGGGTGGTCGCTTGTGCGTTAGTGGTGGCGTTGACTGGTTGCGCGGACTCCAACAAGCAGGCGGGGTCAGGCATTGGCGGCTACTCCATGGATTGGCGCAATGCAACAGACCCAATCGGGGCCTTCGTTAATCGCTTGAGAAACGGCTCCGGCCTGGTCATTGGGGATGTCAATCATCCCTTGGCGGCGCAAGCACTGACCCATCTGGGCATTCGCTACAGCTGGGGTGGCAAATCGCCCGAAACGGGTTTCGACTGCAGCGGCTTAGTTTTGTATTCTGCCCAGCAGTCGCTCGGGCTGAAGTTGCCACCGCGTTCGGATGACATCGCCAGATACGGCGACATCATCAAACGTAATGACTTGGCGGTCGGTGATCTTGTATTTTTTAATACGCTGGGTACACGTTATTCGCATGTCGGGGTGTATCTGGGTCAGGACAAGTTTGTTCACTCACCGTCCCGCGGTGGCGTGGTCCGTATCGAAGATATGAATCTACGCTACTGGACCATGCGTTATACCGGTGCGCGCCGCCTAAGCCCTGCCACCGAAGTCGCAACGCGCTAACCCGCACAACCCACACTGTTCTAGGGCCTGTTGCATCGCGCATACCGAGCGCCTGCAGGCGACCACCTTTATGCCCGAACGTTGCGCGGCATTTCTGAATGTTTTCATGACGTTATGCCCAAGAAAGTCTGTCAGCAGGATCACGATTTGCGTGCCGGTTGGCAGTTGTAATGTCTTCTTTTGGTGCGAAGGGTCCCGCCCACTGATGTGATGGGTGATCGCGATATTGTGATCCCGCAGAAGGTTTGGAATGTTGCCGAGCCGATCGGCCCCGACGATTACTGCGCTGATAGTGGGAATCATGTCTGCTCCTAAGTTGAAAAGGCACAGACAAAATGATAATGATTCTCATTTAAATAGCAAGCGTAATGATACCTATTCTCATTTCTTCTCGACTAATTCCCGAATCTGATCAGCATCGAGCTCCGGAGTCAGCATGGCAATAAAGGCGTAGACGTAATCGCGTAAAAACACGCCAGACTTCAACGCAATGCGCGTGGTCTGTTCGCCAAAGAGATGGCCTGCCGGAATGCAGACCAAATTGGTATCGCGGTGTGGCTCATAGGCCATGCCAGCAATGATCCCGATTCCCAAGCCCACATCGACATAGGTCTTAATGACATCGGCATCAACTGCTTCAAGAACGATGTCTGGCCGCAGACCTTGTGCCTCAAACGCACGATCAACCGAGCCCCTCCCCGAAAACGCACGATCATACGTAATGACGGGATAGCTGGCTAAATGCTCAAGCGTGAGCACAAAATTCTTTTTTTGCGCCAGCGCAACGAGCGGATGCTCAGGCCGCACCACTACCGAGTGCGCCCAGCTATAGCAGGGCAAGGTGGCCAACCCCGGCGTCAAGGCAAGCGATTCCGTTGCGATCGCCAGATCCGCTTGACCATTAAGCACCATCTCCGCGAGTTGAGGTGGACTGCCCTCTGCAAGCGAGAGATGTACTTTAGGAAAATGGCGTCGAAAATCCGGAATGATTTTGGGCAAGACGTAGCGCGCCTGAGTATGCGTGCAAGCAATGACAAGA
>CAIUZV010000041.1 GCA_903903735.1 uncultured beta proteobacterium
AAACTAATGTTGCGTACGGTTCGAATCGGGATGATGGCCTCAGCGGCGTCGATCGCCACGCCACACCCGTAGCTATGCTCAAGTCCCACCACATCGTCCACATTTTTGTATCGTGGTAACAACTCGTTGCGGATGCGCTGCACGGCAAACTCGACCACGCCGGCGACGCACTGCACGGTGGTCGTGATGCCCAATAGGTTGCGAGTGCCAACTGAGCCGTCGTCGTTGCGATAGCCCTCGAAGGTAAAGCCCGTCAGGGGTTCAGTTTGATGGGGTTTGATCGTGGCAATCGGCAGGTTCTCAAAATTTCTGGCCGGCGGCATCTGTAACAGTTTTTCATGCACCCAGCTTCCTGCTGGGATATCCTTGAGTGCATAGCCAATCGTCACCCCGTAGCGGATCACGGGCTGACCGGCGGTCAGGTCTGTTAAGGCGACTTTATGCGCTTGCGGCACCTTGTCTTTGAGCGTGAGGCCATCAGGTATCGTAGTGCCGGCAGCCAGGCCACCGTCATTGCCAACAATGGCTACGTTGTCGCGGGGATGCATGCGGATAAGGTGAGGCTTACTTGGCGGCTTTGGGGCTGTCATGTTCAAAGATGTCAAAACGGCTTGTTTTGCGGGCCGTTGTTTGGTTGAATAGGATGCTTGGTTAGCTATGAGCTTAACCTTTTGGGGAAAAATATGGGTCAAACCATGACCGAAAAGCTTTACGCAGCGCACACGGAGTCGGGTGCTGCCAAGGCAGGGGACATCGTAATGGTGTCTCCGGATGTTGTATTAATTAATGATGTGAGTGGCACCATTACGATTGAGCAACTTGAGCGCATGCAAGAGGCTGGCCCGCGGTATCCCGACAGGGTCGTGCTTGTTGCCGATCATTTTTCGCCTGCAAAGGACATCATTAGCGCCCAGTCCATCCGCTTGCTCAGGCAGTTTGGACGCCAATTTGGAATTGAGCACTACTACGACGCGGGTAACGGCGGGATTGAACACACCTTGTTGCCGGAGATCGGCATGATTGGCCCGGGGGGGATAGTCTTTGGCGCTGATTCCCACACCTGTACCGCGGGCGCGTTTAATGCGTCAGGGATGGGCTTTGGTTCAACCGACTTGGCCGCGGCCATGGCGCTTGGTGAGTTATGGGTCAAGGTACCAGAGTCAATGCGCATCGATATCGTGGGTTCGCCTCGTCCGTACGTGACGGGCAAGGACATCATTCTGTCGTTGATTGCTGCGATTGGCTCGGATGGTGCATCCAATTTGTCGATTGAGTTTGGGGGGCCAGGGCTGTGTCATTTGAATGTCGATGAGCGGATGGCTGTCGCGAATATGGCTGTTGAAGCCGGTGCCGAGACCTGTGTCTTCGAGGCCGACGAGCAAGTGCATGCCTTTGCCGCAGCGCATGGCTGGCGAGCACGCGCAGCGGTGGCGCCTGACCCTGATGCGCACTATCAGTCGAGCCGTGTGATCGACTTGGATACGCTGGAACCGCTGGTAGCCGTGCCGCCATCTCCGGCCAACGGAACTGTTTTGTCTAAATTAATCGGCACGAAAGTCGATCAGGTTTACATCGGGAATTGTTCCAACGGAACTTTGACCGATCTTCGGCAGGCGGCTTCAGTGTTGCGCGGGCGGAAAGTTAGTCGCGACGTCAGGGTCATCATCGTGCCAGCCACCAATGCGATTTACCGCGACGCGGCAGCAGAGGGGTTGCTCGAGGTGTTTGCCTCGGCAGGTGCTGCAGTGTCGTTGCCTACATGCGGAGCCTGCTTTGGCGGCCACATGGGGGTACTTGCGGAAGGTGAAACGGCTATCGCCACGACAAACCGTAATTTCAAAGGCAGAATGGGACATCCTAATTCGCGTGTCTATCTTTCCAACGCATGGGTTGCTGCAGCGGCAGCCGTCAACGGCGAGATCGTTGATCCAAGTATGCTTGCGGTTATCTAAATAGGTCACAGTCCCTGATTTCATCCGTTTGTGTGCATCGTTATGGTGACAA
>CAIUZV010000042.1 GCA_903903735.1 uncultured beta proteobacterium
CCCGTCGAGGCGTTGCGCGAAATCAATTTGGTCATCGTAGCTAAAGTGCTGGTTATGGAAAACTAAGACTCCAAACTCTGTCATGGCTGCTCTGATAGACGCAAGCGTCCCTTGATCGGTCAAGGTTCTTAAATCTACAGGGCTGACTTCAGCCATGAAGCTTGGATGCAGTTTCTTGAAGTGCAAGGTCATCGGGTTGTCTCCAGCGCTCGTGTTTTAAACGCGTGTGTCACATATTTTTTCAATGCAGTTTTATTCGTTGCCTTACCGATAAATATACTCTGCAGAAGCCCTGAATGCCTCGACGTCGGTCCAGCATTTAGTTCCGCAAGCAATAGGCGCCGCTCGTGTGGTAACCACTCGGACAACTCCCCGATTTGACAACGGCCGGCTTGGCAGAGGTGCTACTTGCCAAGCAATAGTTCCCGCTCGTGTGGTAGCCGGAAGGGCACGCCCCCACTTTTGCGATGGCTGGTTTTGTGCTGGCAGAGGAGGGGGTGCAGTAGTTCCCGCTGGTGTGATAGCCGCTTGGACAGGATCCCACTTTGTTCAAGGGTTGCTGTGCATGGCCGTGCAGCGGGAGGAGCATGAGTGCCATCGTTGTTAGCGACAGTGCGACGATGGTGCGAGCAGAGAGTCGTGGCATGTAGTTTCTCCTAAAAAGACTTATTTAGCTCTTGATGAAAGAGGGCTATTCTGCAGACAAGTTCGGTCATATTGTAGCTAAAATGGTTTTAACGCACCGTGATGACCGTAATTGATGCTGCGCTGCGGAAATGCACACATTTAGGCAGGGAATGGGTTCGTGAGGGTCCTCTGCGATGCTACCATTGCAGGTTATCGAGTTTTAATCCTGTCACCATTTTGAAACATTGACATGAATCCTTCACAGAATGCTCCTGAATACGTCCGTCATCAAGGTTTGAAAGATTGGGTCGCGGCGATTGCCGCCAAAGTTAAGCCAGCCAACGTCGTGTGGTGTGACGGCTCCCAAGAAGAATACGATCGCTTGTGTGCGGAAATGGTGAAGACTGGGATGCTTCTCAAACTCAACCCCGCCAAGCGTCCCAACTCGTTTTTGGCCCGTTCCTCCCCGGATGACGTGGCGCGCGTGGAAGATCGTACGTTCATATGCAGCCAGGATAAAAACGCCGCCGGCCCGACGAATAACTGGATTGCGCCTGCTGAGATGCGCACCAAGCTTGATGAGCTATTTGAAGGTGCGATGCAGGGCCGCACCTTGTATGTCATCCCTTTCTCGATGGGGCCTTTGGGCTCCCCGATTGCTCAAATTGGCATCGAGCTGTCCGACTCCCCCTACGTGGTCGTCAACATGCGCATGATGACGCGCATGGGCAAAAAGGTCTATGACGTTCTTGGTACAGACGGTGAGTTTGTCCCGTGTGTGCATACCGTCGGCGCACCCTTGTCGGCAGGGCAGAAAGACGTGGTTTGGCCCTGTAACGAAACCAAGTACATTGTGCACTTCCCTGAAACGCGCGAAATCTGGTCGTATGGCTCGGGCTATGGCGGAAACGCCTTGCTGGGCAAGAAGTGTTTCGCCTTGCGCATTGCCTCCACAATGGGACGCAGTGAGGCCAACGAAAAATCGGTGGGCTGGCTGGCTGAGCACATGTTGATCTTGGGTGTGCAAGCGCCTTGGGGTAAAAAATACCATGTCGCTGCGGCTTTCCCGTCTGCGTGTGGAAAAACAAACTTTGCCATGTTGATTCCACCTGCTGGGCTTGCCCAGCAAGGCTGGAAAATTACGACGATCGGTGATGACATTGCTTGGATTAAGCCTGACGCGCAGGGCAACCTCAGGGCAATTAATCCTGAGGCAGGTTATTTCGGTGTGGCGCCTGGCACCAACGAGCAGTCGAACTTCAACTGCATGGCGACGTTGAAGAAAGACACAATTTTTACGAACGTCGCGCTGACTGACGACGGCGACGTATGGTGGGAAGGGATGACAAAGGTGGCGCCTGCCCACTGTATCGATTGGCAGGGCCGCGACTGGACCCCTGAATCTGCGAAAGAAAAAGGCGTCAAAGCAGCGCATCCGAATGCTCGCTTTACGGTTTCTGCGACACAGAACCCGGTGTTGGATTCCGAGTGGGATAACCCCGCGGGCGTCGTGATCGATGCGTTCATCTTTGGTGGTCGTCGCTCGACGACTGTGCCGCTCGTCACTGAAGCGCGTGACTGGGCTGAAGGCGTTTACATGGCAGCCACCATGGGCTCAGAAACTACAGCGGCAGCAGTTGGGCAGCAGGGTGTTGTACGTCGTGATCCGTTTGCGATGTTGCCGTTCTGCGGCTACAACATGGCGGAGTACTTTGAACACTGGTTGTCTTTGGGTAACCGACTACAAAGCTCAGGAACAAAACTGCCAAAGATTTTCTGTGTCAACTGGTTCCGCACCGATGAGAACGGTAAGTTTGTGTGGCCTGGCTTTAGCGACAATACCCGCGTGCTCAAGTGGATGCTCGGACGCATTGAGGGCGATGCCAAAGGCGACGAGCATGTGTTTGGCATCACCCCACGCTATGAAGATATCGACTGGTCTGGCATGGATTTTTCAGCGGACAAGTTCAAGAAAATCACCTCGATTGATGTCAGCGCATGGAAGCAAGAGTTCAAACTACACGATGAACTCTTTGAAAAACTAGCGCATGGCCTGCCCGCGCACCTCTTGAAAATCAAAGCTGCGTTCGAGTCACGACTGCGCTAGCGTTTCAGCGGCGGGCGCGATCAAGCATCGCATGCAACAGAACGTTGCAGCCCGCCTCAAGATGCTCTGGGCGGGCATCTTCGATTTCATTGTGACTGATACCGTCTTTGCACGGGACAAAGATCATTGCTGTGGGCGCAACACGCGCCATGTACACCGCGTCGTGCCCCGCACCACTCACCACGTCCATTTCGCTTAAACCGATGGTTTTTGCCCCACTGCGCACTGCATTGACAAGTTCTGTTGCAAACGCTTGTGGAGGGAAGTACACCACTTGTTTAATGTCGATGCTGACTTTTCCTTGTGTCGCGATGCTTTTGGCTTGAGCCTGAAGGCTTTCAACCATTTTTGTCAGCGTTGCATCGGTATCTGCGCGGAAATCTACCGAAAACTTCACCGTACCGGGGATCACATTACGTGAGTTCGGATAGTTGTCTAACATCCCAACAGTCCCCCGCGCATTGGGTGCGTAGTCCAACGCTATCTGGTTCACCGCTTGGATGACACGCGAGGCCGCGAGCAAGGCATCCTGACGCAAGGCCATTGGAGTGGGGCCTGCGTGGGCTTCTGAGCCGGTCACCACGACGTCAAACCAACGCTGGCCGAGCGCACCCGTCACCACGCCGATTGTGATGTCATTGGCTTCCAAAACAGGCCCTTGCTCAATATGCGCTTCGAAATAGGCCCCAAAAGTCTTTGGGTCAAGCACATCCTTACCTGCGTAACCGATGGCGGCGAGTGCTTCGCCAACGGTCGTGCCTCCCTTGTCTTTTTGCGCCAAGATGTCAGCGGTTTTAAACTCGCCGATAAAGGCACCCGATCCCATCATGACCGGGACAAAACGCGATCCCTCTTCATTCGTCCAAACGATTACCTCGAGGGGCGCTTGCGTCTGGATACCCGCATCATTCAGTGTTTGTATGACTTCTATGCCCGCCAAGACGCCGTAGTTTCCGTCGAATCTCCCACCGGTTGGCTGCGTGTCGATGTGGCTGCCGGTTGAAATCGCCGGTAGGGTGTTATCACGACCTGCTCGTCGCGCAAATATATTGCCCACGGCATCGATACGGATCGTACAGCCCGCGGCCTTAGCCTGTGCCACAAAAAAGTCTCGCCCTTGCCGATCCAGGTCCGTCAACGCCAGACGGCATACCCCACCTTTGGGCGTGGCACCAATCTTGGCGAGTTCCATTAAAGAGTCCCAGAGGCGCTTGCCGTTAACACGCAAGGTGGTTGATGATTTCTCGGCGACAGCAGACATAGTAAGACTCCAATAGTGTTTATCTTTGGGGACAGGTAATATGGTGGCAACAGTATGCCTGAAATCGCTTCCC
>CAIUZV010000043.1 GCA_903903735.1 uncultured beta proteobacterium
GGATGCATTACGCACCACGTACTGCGTGCCCCAAATTGGGTCAAAGTTAGCCAAGTTCGCCTGAGGCACGAACTTCAGCACTTTGCTGGAACCTTGCGAAAACGCTGGGGCGCCGATAACGCCAGTCGCCGCTACGCCCAAACCAGCTGCGCCTTTCAGTAAATCACGTCGATTGAGTTTCATGTATGACTCCAAATTAATTAAACCGTGCAATAGCTTGAAAGCAATAACCGTGCCACAAAAACTAATGGATCTACTCGAGCTTAACTTAACTTATCGGGCTCGCACCCAACCGCTTTGGCTATCGCCAAGATCGCGGTAAGAAAAACCGTGAACAGTCAGCGACTTTGTAACATAATGGTGCAATCTAAAACATACAAGTAATCCCTCATGAACTGTGATCTCCTCCTGAAGAACGGCATTGTGATTGATGGCTCGGGTAAACCCCGATATCGCGCCGACATCGCCATCAAAGACGGCAAAATTACTGCGATCGGCTTAAATCTGCAGGTTCACGCCAGCACGACTGTCGATGTGGCGGGGGCCTCAATTGCCCCAGGCTTTATTGACGTCCATACACACGATGATCGTCTCGTGTTGGCCGATCCGTCTATGGAACCAAAAATCAGCCAAGGCGCCACAACCGTGATCACTGGCAACTGCGGGATCAGTCTGGCACCACTTGGTGGGACAAATCCCATCCCGCCCATCAACTTAGTCGCCAATGACAACCCAAATCAGCGCTTCAGCACATTTAAGGAATATTTTGAAGCACTAGAAAAAACGCCCTCTTCGATGAACGTCGCCTCGCTCGCCGGACACACCACGATGCGTACCGTCACGATGCAAGATGTTAATCGGCCAGCAAACGAAGCAGAAATCGCGCAAATGCAAAAGCTGGTCCAAGAAGCGCTCGACGCGGGCGTGGTCGGCGTATCGACCGGCTTGTATTACGCCCCCGCTCAGGAAGCGACCGCGAGTGAAGTACAAGCAGTTTTTGAGCCTTTGCGCGGAACCACCGCCGTGATCGCTTCGCACATCCGGGACGAAGCGGAGCACGTACTTGAAGCGATGACCGAGGCCATGTCGATTGCCAATGCCTTAGGCGTGCGTCAGATTATCTCGCATCACAAAGTCAATGGTCGTGCCAATCACGGACGCTCAACCGAAACGCTCGCACTCGTTGATGAGGCACGCACCCGCATGGATGTTTGTATGGACTGCTACCCCTATGTAGCTTCGTCGACCATCTTGCGCCAGGATAATGTGGAACAAGCATCGCGCACACTGATCGCTTGGTCAACACCGAAGCCAGAGACGGCTGGGCGGTATGTAGACGAGTTGCTCAAGGAACAGAACCTTGAACTAACCGAGTTCTTAGCGTCACTACAACCCGCGGGCGCCATTTACTTCTCAATGGATGAAGCGGATGTAGAGCGCATCATGGCGCACCCAGAAACCATGATTGGTTCCGACGGACTGCCGCACGACACTTTCCCTCACCCGAGACTTTGGGGCGCCTTCCCGAGAGTGCTGGGACACTATTCGCGGGATAGAAAAATATTTCCGCTTGAGACTGCCATTTACAAAATGACGGGTATGCCCGCGGCTAAGTTTGGACTGAAAAACCGTGGACTGATTGCAGAGGGTTATGCAGCGGACCTCGTCGTGTTTGATCCCGAGCACGTGCGCGATTGCGCAACCTTCGCGAACCCCAAACTACCTGCGGCAGGCATTCAACGCGTGTACGTTAACGGCGTCACAAGCTGGCGCAATGGTGCTGCAACCGGCGCGCGCGCCGGTCAGGTCATACGACGTAGCTAAGCAAGAGAGACAGACTCACTTCAGCAGCACTTCCTGGGTCATGCGGTCGCGTAAGCGGTCCATGAAACCCAGGCATTGTTCCAGCTGGCTAATCTCGATGTATTCATTAGGCTTGTGCGCGACGGCGATATCTCCAGGCCCGACCACGACGCAGGGTATGCCTGCTTTGTGCAGCCATCCCGCATCCGTCGCAAACGATACGCGCCCCAACAAGTTGTTTTTAACGAGCGATGTACCCAAATAAGTAATGGGTGCGTCCTCAGGCGTTGCGAGCGGTGCGGAATTTGAAATTGTCTCGAACGAAATATCTGCATCGGCGGAAAACTTACGCATCTCAACTTTGAGCATTTCAGCGTGCTCTTGAATCTGTTGAATCAAGGCGTCCGAATTACCTTGCGGCAAGGTGCGGCAGTCAAAAATAAACTCACAGTCTTTTGCAACAATGTTGGGCGCTGTGCCGCCATGAATCACGCCCGTTTGCATCGTGCCATGCGCGATCTTGAACATCGGATCAAACGGACCGTCTTTTTGAATCTGCAACGCCATCGTACGAATTTTTTCAATTAAGCGCGCTGCATATTCGATTGCACTCACCGCCTCTGGCGCCATCGAAGAGTGAGCCTCTAGTCCACGAACACGGCAGCGCGTGACTCGCATACCTTTGTGCCCAGTCATCACCTGCATCCCAGTTGGCTCGCCCACAAAACAGCCAGCAGGATGAATTCCCGCCTCTGCCAAATCACGAATGAGTGTTTGAACGCCAATACAACCGACCTCTTCGTCGTAGGTCAAACCTATATTCAGCGGTTGCTTTAAATCGCTATTCATAAATGCAGGCACCATGGCGAGCGACGCTGCGATATAACCCTTCATATCCACAGCACCTCGACCGTAAATCTTCCCATCTGCAATGTGCGCTTTAAACGGATTGGTGTCCCAAGCCTGGCCATCGACTGGCACAACGTCTGTATGCCCGCACAAAACGATACCGCGAGCTTTTGGATCACCCAACGTGGCGAAGAGGTTAGCTTTGCGTTTTTCTGCGTCGTAAGACAAGCGGACCGGTATACCCAAGGCCTGCAAATGATCACGAACGTACTCAATCAACCCAAGATTAGATTCCCGACTTGTGGTGTCAAAGCCGACAAGTGTTTGAAGAAGCTCGATTGTTTTCTGAACGGTCGGGGTGTAAGTCATAAGTCCACTTTATTGAAGGCAATGCATTTTTATACCACTGCCAGTCCTTGGATCACCACCTCTGTGGGTGCCGATTAGTCAAAAACAAAGCAGATCGTCTATTCTTTCGTATCGTTTTGATTTTAATTGCCTGTCTTTATATAGGGTTAGCCATGAATACCCAGATTTCGAAGGGAAATGGACTTGCGTTGTATCCCAACCCAATCGCCTGTAGACCACAAGGCCAGTATGGTCAAGATAAGGAAGCTATCCTGAACCGGGCTGGCTTTGATTCAGCAGAGAAAGAAATATCAGGATGGCCGGGCTATCACGCAACAACTCTCCATACCCTCCCCTTACTTGCCCAGAAAATCGGGATCGCAGCGCTTTACTACAAAGATGAGAGCACGCGCTTCGGACTCAAAAGTTTCAAAGCACTGGGCGGCGCCTATGCCGTCTTTCGCCTAATACAAAAAGCAGTCGCTGCTCAACACAACGGCCACTTACCCACACCCAAAGAAATTCTATCGGGCAAGTATGCCGATATCGTCTCTAAGATGACAGTCACCTGTGCAACAGACGGCAATCATGGGCGCTCCGTTGCTTGGGGCGCGCAGCTGTTTGGGTGCCGTTGCGTGATTTATATTCACGCCACCGTCAGCGAGGGGCGACGAGCAGCTATTGCGTTTTACGGCGCAGAAGTCATTCGCGTAAAGGGCAATTACGATGACTCGGTACACCACGCAGCCGAGCAAGCAGCTCAACACGGCTGGACTGTTGTGTCTGACACGACCTATGAAGGCTATCGCGACATTCCCATCGACGTGATGCATGGCTATGGCGTCATGTCACGCGAAATGATCCGGCAACTGGATCACAACCCGCCCACCCATGTCTTGGTACAAGCTGGAGTAGGCGCGCTCGCCGCATCGGTGTGTGCTGCTTTCTGGCAAGAATGGGGTGCAACGCGCCCGACGTTTGTCATCATCGAGCCTGAGCGTGCAGATTGCTTTTTTCAAAGTGGCTTGGTGGGGAAACCGGTTGCCGTGCTTGGTGATCTGGACACCGTGATGGCGGGCCTCGCCTGCGGAGAGGTCTCGCCTGTCGCCTGGGATATTCTGAAGCATGGCATTAACCACTACGCTACGTTATCGGATGCGCATGCACTTGAGGCCATGCGCGTCTTCGCTCAGCCGCTAGGCAATGATCCGAAAATCGTGTCGGGCGAAACTGGCAGTACCGGACTCGGGCTGCTGCTCGCCGCGCAAGACAATGCACAAATCTGGAACGAGCTTGGACTAAACGCTCAGTCACGCGTCTTACTGATTGGTAGCGAAGGTGACACCGATCCAACAATCTATAAAGAAGTCGTCGGCCGCTCCGCTGAGGAGGTGCTTGCATGAACGCAGCACAACTGGCTATTAATGGCCCCCGACTCATGCGACAGCTCGAGCAGCTAGCCGAGATCGGACGCACTGAAACAAATGCCTGTTGCCGACTGGCGCTGACGGACGATGATAAGCTAGGTCGCGATCTCGTTGTTAGTTGGATGAAAGAACTAGGCATGGCGGTCACGGTCGACCCGATTGGTAACATTTTTGGTACGCGCGCTGGCTCGCGACCAGACTTAGCGCCTGTCATGACAGGCTCTCACATCGACACCGTACGCACGGGCGGCGCGTATGACGGCAACTATGGCGTCCTGGCGGGCCTAGAGGTCGTCGCCACGCTTAACGAGGCAAAACAACAAACGCAACGCTCACTTGTCGTTGGCGTTTTTACAAACGAAGAAGGTGCTCGCTTCGCTCCCGACATGCTGGGATCACTTGTGTATGTCGGTGGCATGCCGCTGGATGAAGCACTAGACATCAAGGCGATTGACGGTCCGCGATTAGGTGATGAGTTAGCGCGGATTGGCTACGACGGCAAAACGGATCTAGGCGCACATAAACCTCACGCCTTTATTGAACTGCATATTGAACAAGGGCCTATCTTAGACATAGAAGGTGTAAAAATTGGTGCCGTCGAAAACCTGCAAGGAATCTCGTGGCAGGAGCTGACGATCGTGGGCCAGTCTAACCACGCTGGCACAACGCCAATGTATTTACGTCACGACGCAGGTTATGTGGCGAGCGCGATTGCCAC
>CAIUZV010000044.1 GCA_903903735.1 uncultured beta proteobacterium
CACCCAAAGCGCGCATGGTGCCCGCGAAATCATGATGCTGCCATCGTACGCCGTTAGATTCAAGTGCCCGACTCTGCTGCTTGATATCGATAAGGGACAAGGCACTATCGTTAAACACAATAACGATAACCTGAGCTTGTTGCTCTACCGCTGTGCATAGCTCACCCAAACACATCATCAGTCCGCCGTCTCCGGTGAAGCAAAGTACTGGAGCGCTTGGATCTTGGACCGCGGCAGAAATCGCCGCTGGCAATGCAAAGGCCATTGTTGCCAGCCCGTTCGAGATCAACACATCACCGGCACGCGCAGCAGGAAAAAATGCCGCAACTGAAAACATGTGGGCGCCCGCATCAATCGAGAACATTGGTTTGATACCTGCCTCTTTACAAGACGTTGCTGCCAGCTGTGCAACACGATCAGGAGCCACAGCATTTTTTACTGGAGCATAAGCAAGTTGAGTCTGTGCGTTCTTGCGGATATGCTCAAGCTCTGCAGGGCTCCAACCCGTTTGCGGATAGCTCCCTGATGCGACGAGTCGCGTCAGCATCTCTGTAATTGAGCCCACCACCTGCACAGAGGGCTCGATATAGTGCACGGGGTGTTTAACCGCTGCAATATCTATGACGGGTGTGTTGTATCGCCATGGCTGTAAGATCAGTTCCACAGGATCCATGCCAATCAACACCATCAGGTCGGCAGCTGCGATGGCCTCCTGCTCTAGAGAGCCACCCGTGAAAATTCCCAAAACCTGATCACTGTCATCTGCAACAACACCCTTTGCTTTGTAAGTACTGAGCACAGCGCAACCAAGCGATTGCACGAAGGCTCGTACCGCCTCACTATGCGCACGCGCCTCGAGCCCAAGAACCACGATGGGCTTACGAGCCTTCTGAAGACTTGCGCGCAGTGCCTCAAATTGCTGCTGATCAACAGCACTTGGTACCGCCACCTTATCGCCACTATCTGCCCGCACATGGTCGACATTACGACGTGCCGTTTCTGAGGTCAGCTCAATATGAACAGGACCTAACGGATGCGTCGTCGCCGCAGCGAGCAAGGCATCGATTTCACTCGCTGGATCGCTCGACTCCAGTCGACTCACAGCTTTGACCAACGGCCTAAGTACAGCCTGTTGATCAAACACCTGATGCGTGATGTAGGTCAACTGTTTGGGCGTAAAACCGTCTGTCAACACAACAACTGGTGCGCGGTCCAAGCTCGCATAAGCTACCCCGTTTGTCGCATTCGTGAGACCAGGGCCTTTTGTCATCAGGGCTACGCCAGGTACGCCCGTGCTTTCCGCCAGAGCTCCCGCCATCATGACAGCGGCATTCTCTGTTTTGGTCAATACGAACTGAATGTTTTCAGCGGCAGCAGCAGCGATGATATCTAACGAAGATCCACCCCCCGGCAGTCCAAAAATTTTCTTCACGCCAGCCAGTGCTAACTTATGCACTAACAACTGGGCAATAGTCATTGTTTGAGTCATTTTGTAGCTAGGCCTTTTGTTTTTTGCTAATGCTGCGTTAATCTAAGCAGAATAACTTAAAAATTATGGAGACATGACATGGATACTTCTTCAACGCGGTCGTCGTTTGGACGGCGAATTTTCTTAGGATTTTGCGGTGCGTTGTTCGCAACCCATGCATTCTCTCAAACGTCATACCCGGCTCAGCCCATTCGGTTAATCGTCAGCTTTGCTGCCGGCGGGCCTACCGATATCTTTGCACGCGTTGTGGCATCGAAACTGGAAAAAGAATTAGGGCAACCCATCATTGTTGAGAACAAGCCAGGCGGCGGGTCAAATATTGGTTCAGAGTTTGTGGCTAAAGCCAAACCAGATGGATATACCTTGCTGGTTGGTACGGTTGCCAACGCCACGAACATGGGAATCTATAAAAATCTTGGCTATGACACGGCACGCGACTTTGTGCCGATTACACAAATCATGTCATCGCCAAGCGTACTCGTTGTGAATATCAACTTACCAATACGCACGTTAGATGAGCTCGTCGCCTATATCAAAGCTAGGCCTGGCAAACTTAGCTATGCATCCTCTGGTGCAGGCGGTATGCAACATCATGCTGGCGAGTTACTGAAGCTACGCGCAGGTATCGATGCACTTCACATCCCGTACAAAGGCGCTGCGCCGGCACTGACTGATGTAATTGGCGGGACCGTAGACTTTGGATTTAAAACGGCCAGCGGCGTAATGCCTGCGATCCTAAGCGGTAAAGTGCGGCCCATCGCGGTTGCTGGCAGCGCGCGTCTCGCGCAGTTGCCCGATGTACCGACAATGGCTGAAGCCGGCATGCCAGATCTGGAGGCAGATTCTTGGAACGGCCTGTTTGCGCCAGCCGGCACCCCACCCGCAATCATCAATCGCCTGGCTGAGGCGACCATTGCAATTCTAAAAACTCAGGATATCAAGGAGCGCTTTGCAGCAATTTCGGCAACACCTGTCGGCAGCACTCCTGAGGAGTTTTCAAAATATGTGAAGGCCGAAATTGCAAAGTGGGGGATGGTCGCTAAGCAGGCGAATGTTCAAGTGAATTAGGTACATCCGTCTTACATGTAATAACTTTCTCATATACACGCTGGAGACATCATGCACAATCAAATCACCACACGGCTTGCTCGGCTGTTTGCTATCGCCCTAACCGGACTCACTCTTGCTGCACTCAGTGGCTGCGCGATGCACTCTGGCACAGAAGGAACCAAGATCACAGCTGCCGCAAACGAGCAAATAGTGATGGAGGAGTTCATGGTGCCCAGTGGAGACGCCGGGATTAATCTTTATGTTCGCAACAAGCGGTTGAAGTCCACTACCAGCTTTAATAAAGACAACGTAGTCTTGTTTGTACATGGTGCAACCTACCCTTCAGAGACCGGTTTTGACCTCAGGCTTGATGGACTATCGTGGATGGATGTCATGGCACAGCAAGGCTATGACGTCTATCTGGTCGACATACGTGGTTACGGCAAATCAACCCGTCCCGCGATCATGGACCAACCGGCGGCAGACAACAAACCATTCGCCGACTCCGACACGGCCGCCCGTGATTACGCTGCAGCAGCGGATTGGGTACGCAAGCGTCGTAACGTTGAGAAACTAAACGTTGTGGGCCACTCGTGGGGTACGGTGATCACGGCGCTCTACACAACACGCCATGCAGACAAAGTGAATCGCTTGGTTCTC
>CAIUZV010000045.1 GCA_903903735.1 uncultured beta proteobacterium
CCGATATTTGGCTTACCGCTTAAACCAATTTTCGGCCAGTTTCACCCAGTAGGTCGCGCCCAGGGGGAGCAAGTCGTCATTGAAGTCGTAGGAGCCGTTATGCAGCATGCAGGGGCCTAGCCCGTGGCCGGCGTCCCGATGCTCTCCCATGCCGTTGCCGATCCAGACGTAGCAGCCTGGCACCTCTTGCAGCATGAAGGCAAAGTCTTCAGCCCCCATGGTGGGCACAACATGGTCATTTACTTGATCTGTACCAACGATTTCCCGCATGACATCGACACAAAATGCCGTTTCAGCCGGATGGTTAATTGTGGGCGGATAGACACGATTAAAGGAAAAATCAGCCTCAGCACCCATCGCCGCTGCAGTGTGCTCCGCCACTTCGCGCATACGCTTTTCAATCAGGTCCAGGGTCTCAATCGTAAAGGTCCGCACGGTACCTGCCATGACTGCATCGGTGGGAATGACGTTATCTGCGCTACCCGTATGAATTTGCGTGATGCTCAATATGGCGGCCTCTAGGGGGTGGCGGTTGCGCGTGATGATGGTTTGTAATGCCTGGGCGATTTGCACGGCGGTCATGACAGGATCGACGCCCAAGTGCGGCATCGCGGCGTGGCCACCCTTGCCGCGGACCGTGATGGAGAATCGATTGCTCGAGCCCATCATCGGGCCGGCCGTGACGCCGAACTGTCCGACGGGCATACCGGGCCAGTTGTGCATCCCGAAAACGGCTTGCATGGGAAATTTAGTAAACAGGCCGTCGTCGATCATGCGCTTGGCGCCTGCACCACCTTCTTCAGCGGGCTGGAAAATGGCGTAAACCGTCCCCTCAAAATTCTTGTTTTCTGCCAAGTAGCGTGCCGCATTAAGCAACATGGCTGTATGCCCGTCGTGACCGCAGCCGTGCATTTTTCCGGGGTGGCGACTGGCATGCTCAAAGGTGTTGAGCTCTTGCATGGGGAGAGCATCGATATCGGCGCGCAACCCAATTGCGCGGGTTCCGGTTGTGCGGCCTGTGATGATGCCCACCACACCTGTTCCGCCCAAGCCTCGGTGAACTGGGATGCCCCATTTCTGCAAGGTCTCTGCCACGACATCGGCCGTACGCTGCTCTTCGTAGCGGAGCTCCGGGTGGGCGTGGATATCGCGCCGAATCGCTTGAATTTCGGACTGCCAGCTTAAAAAGGGCTCAAGAAGTTTCATACAAATCACTTTAATCAACCATGTCTGACGGTATTATCGATGAAAATGACGTTCTAAACCTATATTTCGAGTAGACAATAGACCATGAACTCACCATGGATTAGTAGTTATCCCGAAGGCGTTTCGCCAACGATTTCCACCGACGGTTATGCCTCTTTAGTGGATTTGCTCGAGCAGGCGTGCAAACGATACGGCCCGCGCGCGGCAGTGCAGTCCTTTGGCGCGCACCTGACGTATACAAAGCTTGAACAAGAGGCTGCATGCTTTGCCAAGTGGCTGCAGTCCCTTGGGCTGGATCCTGGCGCGCGCGTTGCGCTGATGTTGCCCAATGTGTTGGCCTACCCCGTTGCGCTGTTCGGGACCCTGAAAGCGGGTTGTGTTGTGGTCAACGTGAATCCACTCTGTACCCCAAGGGAGCTTGGCGCGCAGTTGCGTGATAGCGGTGCTAGTGTGATTGTGGTGTTTGAAAGTGTGGCCGACACCCTTGAGCAGGTGACGGATTGCGATGCTTTGTTACATCGAGTGATCGTCGCGCCTGGTGATATGTTGGGTGCACTGAAATCAGTTGTCATTAACTTCGGTGCACGGCATCTGAAAAAACTGGGTCCGAAAAAGCCGATGCCTGGAGCATGGCCCTGGCGGTTTGTGCTTCGGTTGGGACGAGACTTGTCCTGGCAGGCACCTGATATCGCGATGGATGACCTGGCTGCGCTGCAATACACGGGGGGGACAACGGGTACGCCCCGGGCTGCCATGCTGACGCACCGTAATCTCGTGTCCAACGTCTTGCAAGTGCAGGCCGTCGCTCAACCGGCACTCGGCGATTTGTTGCCCCGGCCGTTGACGATGCTGACTGCTTTGCCGCTGTATCACGTGTTTGCGATGACCGTGTGTGGGTTGTATGCCTTGCATGCGGGGATGAAAAGTGTGTTGGTGATTAACCCCCGTGATCGTGCGTCCTTGCTCTATGCCTGGCGCAAAGATCCGCCGCATGTGTTTCCCGGCGTGAACACCTTGTTCAATGCTTTGTTGAACGAAGCGCAATTTGAGACGCTTGATTTTCAGTCCTTGCGCTTGGCCTTTGGTGGCGGCATGGCGATTCAGCAAGCCGTCGCGCAGCGCTGGGTGGGTGTGACGGGACGGCCGCTCATTGAGGGTTACGGACTTTCCGAGACATCTCCTGTTGTGACGGCCAACCCGACCAATGCGCAGGCTTATTCTGGAAGCATCGGCTTGCCGCTGCCGTCAACCGAGGTGCGTATCGTCGATGAGCAAGGGGCGTTTGTCGAGACAGGCGAGCGTGGCGAAATCGCCGTGCGGGGGCCTCAAGTCATGCGAGGCTATTGGAATGCACCGCATGACACGACCGCGGCGTTTACGCCTGATGGTTTTTTGCGCACAGGAGACATTGGTTACATGACTGCCCAAGGCTATGTCTTTTTGGTGGATCGTAAAAAAGATTTGATTGTTGTCTCTGGCTTTAATGTTTATCCGAGTGAGGTCGAGGCGGTGGTCTCGAGCCATCCTGGCGTGTTGGAATGCGCTGTGGTGGGTGTGCCCGATGCTGCTTCAGGTGAGGCTGTGAAGCTCTTTGTCGTGCCCTTGGACCCACAGCTGAATGAAGAATCTGTTCATGAATGGTGCGCGCGTGAACTGAGTCGTTATAAGTGCCCGCGTGCGATTGAGTTTCGCGCAGAGCTCCCGAAAAGCAATGTAGGAAAAATTTTGCGGCGTGACTTGCGGTCCTAATGATGTCATGGCCCCCAGTATTAGCTGCGCTTGGGCTACCTCACGTTTGGGCCAGTCGCCGCTCGTACACCATCGTTGACACTGCCTTTGGTGAAGGCCATCTGTTTTTGTCTCTGTGGGATGCGTGGCGTCGAGATCCGCAGCGGAGTCGATGCCTCCATTTTGTGGGCCTGCTCCCTGCACTCGGGGATCCCCAAGCCTTGCGCGCAAGCTTGTTACAAACATGCCCCGCAGGCATGGAGTCTTGCGTGCAGCAGTTAGTGGACGCATGGCCTTTAAATCTCTTGGGCGTGCATCGCCTTGAGTTTGAGGGGTTCTGTGTCACGCTAACCCTGGTCGTTGGCCAACCATCTATCATGCTGCAGCGTTTGTCGGTACGTGCCGATGCTGTGGTGCTGCCGGCCCCACTACGTTCTTATCCGCCTCAAGAGATAAAAGTGATGTTCGGCGCAGCGACGAACGTACTGTTGCCGCAGGGCAAACTCGTCATGCCATGGTCGTCTGCATCTGGAGTACCTGACCGTTTAGATGATCGGGCTTCAGCGTTATGGGCGCAAGGCGCAGTGCTTGATGGGGTGTGGTCACACGTTGCTCAAGCGACACCGTTGACCTCACCCGTGCAACGCGAAGGTCATCAACACGCAGTCGTTGTGGGGGGGGGATTCGCAGGCGCTAGTGTCGCGTATGCGCTTTCTTTGAGGGGATGGACTGTCAAGATCCTCGAGCCGTCGGTGGGCCAACAGAGCCCGCACCAAGGACATCTGGCCGCGGCCTTAACCCCGATGTTGACGCGTGACGATGATGTGCGTGCGCGCTTGTCTCGCGCGGGAACTTTACTTGCGCACCATCGCTGGGGGCACTTGACGGCTGAGGCGTTTGAACCCTGCGGCGCCTTGCAGTTGTCGCGTACCTCTGGGCGTGTTGTTGACCTGAAAGGCGTGGTGGCTGGTCTGCAGTTGCCAGAAGCGTGGGCCAAGTTTGTCGAGGCAAAGGAGGCGAGCGCGATCGCCGGCTTGACGCTGCAAAGAGGCGGCATTCATTTTCCCATGGCTGCGCGCGTGCAGCCTGAGGCGTTTATCAATCAATTACTGAGTGGCGTTGAAATTTCTCGTCGTGCCGTGCGGGTCGATCGTTTGTTACGGCGTGGAAACGTGTGGCACGTGCTGGATGCAGCGGGCCAGGTGTTAGAAGAGGCGCCGATTGTGATCGTCGCAGCCGCGTATGCCACGCAAGACATTTTGGGCGCAAGTGGGCTGTTAGCTGCCGATGCGCGGTTGCGCACGATGCATCAGTTGGGCGGTGAAATTACCTACCTTCCTGAGCGCGCGATATCGGGCGGTCCGCGCTGCATCGTTTCGGGAGATGGGTATGTGCTGCCAGCGGTGAGTGGCCAGTGTGTGACGGGAAGTAGTTACGTGCATGGAGCAGATCAAGTTTTTGTCACGAGCGCTGGAGCGAGGGAAAATATGCAACGCACGGATGGTTTGCTGGGGTCGCGATTGGTCGAGTCCGGATTTGCCGATAGCGCGTTGAGTGGGTGGGCTGGCTGGCGTGCGGTGTTGCCCGGACGACTGCCGGCGATTGGTGCAATAGATGAGGAACAGACCCTTTGGGCCGTGGCGGGGCTCGCCTCACGAGGACTGACTTGGTCAAGTTTGGCAGGGGATTTAGTCGC
>CAIUZV010000046.1 GCA_903903735.1 uncultured beta proteobacterium
TCGACTGCAACGCAGCCGGCCTAACCACTAGGAGTCGTCAACATCGCAACAGAAAAACCCCATCGCATTAACGGTGAAATCCGAGTTCCCGAAGTGCGCTTGCTTGGAATCGAAGGTGAACAACTCGGTATCGTAAAAATATTCGACGCCATCCGTATGGCTGAAGAAAGCGAAATCGATCTGGTTGAGATCGCGCCAAACGCAGAGCCGCCCGTGTGCCGCCTGATGGATTATGGCAAGTTCAAGTACCAAGAGCAGAAGCGCCTAGCTGAGGCGCGTGCTAAACAAAAAATTATTCAGGTTAAAGAAGTGAAATTTCGCCCAGCCACCGATGAAGGTGACTATCAGGTGAAGCTTCGTAATCTCAAACGCTTTCTTGACGAGGGCGATAAGGCCAAGGTCACCTTGCGTTTCCGTGGGCGCGAAATGGCTCACCAAGAGCTCGGCATGCGCGTACTTGAGCGTGTGCGTGACGATCTGACGGACATGGCGGTCGTTGAGGCAATGCCAAAGCTCGAAGGGCGCCAAATGGTCATGGTGCTTGCACCGCGCAAAAAAGCGCCGGGTAAGACCGAAGCCACTGCGTAACCCATGCGCATCCTTTTCGTATTGGACCCACTTGTCGCACTGAATGCCTATAAGGACAGTTCAGTTGCGATGATGCAGTCTCTGGTGGCTCGCGGTCACACACTGTGTGTGGCCATGCAGGGCGATCTTTTTATCCAGAATGGAGTGGTCTGCGCCAAAGCGAGTTCGATCGAACTTGTGCCAGGTGCGGACTTGCATGCGCGTGCGTGGTGGGTGGAAACCATTGCACCGATAGACACGCCTTTGCAAGAATTCGGCGCTGTCTTGATGCGCAAGGATCCCCCGTTTGATATGGAATATGTGTATGCCACACACATGCTTGAGTACGCACAAGCCCAAGGCGCAAAGGTGTTTAATAGTGGAGCCGCGATTCGAAATCACCCCGAAAAGCTTGCGATCACCGAGTTTTCTGAATTCACCGCCCCGACACTGGTGAGCCGTGATATGGCGCGTATCAAAGCGTTTCATGCTGAACATCGCGATGTGATTGTCAAGCCACTTGATGGGATGGGCGGCACGGGTGTATTTCGCTTGGCTCCCAATGAAGCAAACCGCAATGCCATTCTGGAGACCTTAACACACGATGGCACACGCACCATTATGGCCCAGCGGTACATTCCAGAAATCACCCAAGGCGACAAACGGATTTTGATCATTGGCGGTCAAGCCGTGCCTTATTGCCTAGCCCGCATCCCGTTAGCGGGTGAAACGCGTGGCAACTTAGCAGCGGGTGGACGCGGCGTTGCGCAACCACTTTCTGATCGAGATGCCTACATTGCTCGTCAAGTAGGTCCGAAACTGGCGCAAAGGGGTCTGTTGCTAGTCGGTTTGGACGTGATCGGTGACTATGTCACAGAAGTCAATGTCACAAGCCCAACTTGTTTCGTGGAAATTACGGAGCAAACTGGATTCGATGTCGGCGCTCGATTCGTTGAAGCACTCGAGACGGCGGTAGGCGTTTCTGCGTAATCCATGATTGCCATTCTTGTCGTTGCACATACCCCTCTTGCTACCGCTCTAGTTGCTTGTGCGCGCCATGTCTTGGGTGCAGATCCAGATGTGGTCGCAGTGGATATAGAACCCAATGAGTGCGCGCAGGATTGTTCGTCTAAGGTTGCCGAGCTCATCGCGCAAGCAGATCGCGGCGATGGCGTCTTAGTACTGACAGATCTTCCGGGAGCAAGCCCCTCCAATATTGCAGTCAAGTCGAGCGAAATCGCGCATCGCGAGGGCGTTCCCTGCTGCGTACTTGGCGGAGTCAATGCGGCGATGTTGCTGCGCGCCATTAATTATCGACAGGGCAAGCTTGAAGATGTCGCAAGTAGCGCACTTGCAGGCGCCACGCACTCCGTGTTGCGTGTAGACTAAGCGCAATTCGCAATCTTTTTTTGTCAACGCACGACAACACTCTATGCCAACGATCGACATTGTCATTTCTAACAAACTCGGGCTTCACGCGCGCGCTGCAGCCAAGCTCACTCAGCTTGCGAGTCAGTTCGCTTGCGAGGTGTTCATCATTAAGGCGGGACAACGCGTGAACGCCAAGAGTATTATGGGCGTGATGATGCTTGCCGCGGGTATCGGTACAACCGTGACAATCGAGACCAGTGGGAGCGATGCAGAGCAGGCTCTCACAGCCGTTCAGGCGCTTTTCAATGACAAATTCGGCGAAGGTCAATAACTCCGTAGCTGATACGGCTCGCGCCCCGATGCTGTGTTTGTCGGGTCAAGGGGCTGCGCGCGGCTATGCTATTGGACGCGCCGTCGTGATGGGCGCAGCAGCTCTCGAAGTCGCGCACTATCGTATCGCTCCAGAAGCAGTTGTCTCTGAACAGTCCCGGCTCAGCGGCGCCCTTGAAACGGCGCGTCGAGAAATGCTGGAGTTGGCAGAGACTCTCCCAGAGGATGCACCACGTGAACTCGGGGCATTACTGAACGTCCACGGGATGCTGTTGTCAGATCCGCTGCTAGCCGCAGAAGCACTCTCCCTCATTCAAGAGAAGTTCTATAACGCCGAGTGGGCCTTAACCACACAAGGACAACTCCTCGGAGAGCAATTTGCCTCCATGGAAGATGAGTATCTGCGCGAGCGCGGAGCCGATGTACGTCAGGTGATCGAACGCGTGCTGCATGTGCTTGGCGGCTCGCGCCCACTGTCATCCCTAGATCGTGTTGGCCAATCAGCAGAGCCTCTTGTTGTCATTGCACATGACATTTCCCCTGCGGACATGATTCGCCTGCGTGGCGGTCGCTTTGCTGGTTTTGCGACAGACTTGGGTGGGCCAACTTCCCACACGGCTATCGTCGCTCGCAGCATGGATGTTCCTGCGGTTGTGGGCCTCGGCCAAGTCAGAAATTTGGTACGAGACGGCGACCTCGTGGTGGTCGATGGTCTACGCGGTACGCTCCTCGTCAATCCATCCGCTCAGGCGCTTGAGCAATACCGGACACTACAAAAACGCTATGCCGAGGAACGACTTGTTTTAGCACAGCTCAAGGATGTACCGGCCGAGACGCAGGACGGTATTGCCGTGTCATTGCAAGCAAATATCGAGCTTCCAGACGAGGCTGAGATTGCACTCGCAAACGGAGCGACTGGAATCGGTTTGTTTCGGAGTGAGTTCTTGTTCATGGGGCGCAGTGAGTTGCCTACTGAGGAAGAGCAATATCAGGCTTATGCTTCGGTCGTCAAGACGATGCAGCAGCGCCCGGTCACGATTCGGACGCTCGATATCGGTGCCGACAAAGCCTTGGATGGAGAAGCAACTGTTGCGACGAACCCTGCGCTCGGTTTGCGGGCCATTCGTTACTGCCTTGCTCATCCTGATCTGTTTGCCACACAGTTGCGTGCGATATTGAGGGCCTCTGCGCATGGCACAGTCAGGATTTTGATTCCGATGGTTGCTCATATGCATGAGGTCCGCGCAGCGCGTGCCGCGATCGCCAGTGCGATGTCGGAGCTCGATGCAAAGGGATTGCCGTATGCAAAGAACATTGAAGTTGGTGCAATGGTCGAGATTCCTGCGACCGCGATCGCGATCGAACCCTTCGCAGATGCGTTGGATTTCTTGTCAATTGGCACGAATGATTTAGTTCAGTACACCTTGGCCATTGACCGAGCCGATAACGAAGTTTCTTCTCTTTATGATCCTTTACACCCAGCTATTTTGCGATTGATAGCGAATGTGATCAACGCCGGCATCCGTGTTGGTAAATCCGTTGCGGTGTGTGGTGAAATCGCGGGCGATCCACAACTGACTCGCTTACTCTTGGGCCTTGGCCTGACGAACTTTTCAATGCATCCGCGGCAGTTGCTATCCGTTAAACGTGAGATTCTGCGTGCACATTCCAATGCGCTGCGACTCAAGGTAGCGACCTCGCTGAACCGGGCGATCTCTATCGATCCGGCATCACTGGACTAGTCTGCTGAGCCGTCCACTGCGCTAGAGGGCCACGTCGCCCGTCTCACCGGTGCGGATTCGTTTGACGCACTCTACGTTCATCACGAATATTTTTCCATCACCAATCTTCCCGGTTTTAGCGGCCTGCTGAATCACATCGACAGCGCGGTCGAGCATCGAGTCACTCACCGCGGTTTCGATGCGCAGTTTCGGCAGAAAATCCACTGTGTATTCAGCACCGCGGTAGAGCTCGGTATGACCTTTTTGTCGTCCAAACCCTCTCACTTCAGTGACAGTGAGACCTTGAACGCCTAAGCTCGCGAGAGCGACTCTGACCTCGTCGAGTTTGAAGGGTTTAATAATTGCGATAACGTTCTTCATGGCGCCTTTCATGGATGCTTAGATTGTTTGCAAGAGAATAAGCAAGTCTCATGCCAGTGATAAGCAGCGATTGGATCTGTTTTATGCACCTGATTGAGGCATGGATGACTTGCAATGGCGCACAGGTGCGACGTCAGAGCTAAAATGAACCCAATATGGCCTTAACCTGAGAGTGCATCATGCAAAAAAATCCCTGGTTTGAAGAATTTCAAAAAAACGTGGCTGACCTCATCGCACGGAGCCCCGCTGCTGATATTGAACGCAACGTCAAAGCCTTTATGGGCCAAACCTTCACGCGGATGGATCTCATTACACGTGAAGAGTTCGATATCCAAGTCTCGTTGTTGGGGAGCGCCCAAGCACGGATTCAAGCGCTGGAATCTCAACTCCAAGCGCTCGAACACCGGATCTCGACCTTGGAGTCGGGTACGGAGTAATCCCCATGGATATTGTCATTCCCTGACTGCTCGAGGGGGAGTGGAGGTGAGGCATGATTGAACCCAATTTGTTGGGAGCGACATGTCACTTGCCATTTTACTGAGCCGTTCACTTCTGGGCCTGGATGCCCCGCTCGTTAGAGTAGAGACGCATCTTGGCGCAGGTCTGCCTGCGTTTCACGTCGTGGGGTTGGCCGATGCTGAAGTCCGTGAAAGTCGCGAACGGGTTCGGGCGGCCATTCTTAGTAGCGGCTTGGCCTTTCCCAGCGGTCGTCTCACTGTGAATTTATCGCCCGCAGACTTGCCAAAGGAATCTGGTCGATATGATTTGCCCATCGCCCTAGGTGTGTTGTTGGTATCCGGGCAGATTAAGGTCGCCGAACCTGAGCGCTTGTCGACACTTGTCCTTGCCGGTGAACTTTCGCTGACGGGGGCACTGGTACCCACGCGTGGTTCGGTCGCCTTGGGCTTAGCGGTTGCGCGCACCCAACCCGACGCTGTGCTGATCCTCCCAATGGGTAACGCCTCAGAGGTGGCGCGAATTCCAGAACTTACCGTTCTGGGAGCACACAGCCTCAATGATGTGGTTAGCCACTTAAACGGACAAGCCGTCTTACAACCGTTGGTACATAACGCCATGCGCCCATCGACTGGGTCATACCCATGCTTGTCGGATGTTCGAGGGCAGGCGATGGCTAGGCGCGCGCTAGAGGTCGCTGCTGCCGGTGGCCACAGTATGTTGATGACAGGTTCCCCAGGCGTTGGGAAGAGCATGCTCGCCAAAAGGTTACCTGGGCTACTTCCGCCACTTTCAAATCCCCAAGCGCTCGAGTGTGCTGCCATCGCAACCTATGCAGGGCTCGATGTAGGGATCTCTCATGAACGACCGGTGCGCAGCCCGCATCATTCTGCTACGGCCGCA
>CAIUZV010000047.1 GCA_903903735.1 uncultured beta proteobacterium
CGGAGTTTTAAGCATGAAAACCGCACAAGAGCTGCGCGTAGGCAACGTCGTGATGGTTGGCAAAGATGCCGTCGTCGTGCAGCGCGCCGAATACAGCAAATCGGGCCGCAACGCCTCGGTCGTTAAACTCAAATTTAAAAATCTGCTGACTGGTTCTGGCAGTGAAACCGTATCCAAAGCCGACGAAAAATACGATGTCGTCGTGCTTGATCGCAAAGAATGCACCTACTCATACTTTGCCGATCCCATGTATGTGTTTATGGACGCCGACTTCAATCAGTACGAGATCGAGTCAGACAGTATGGGCGACGCACTGAACTACCTCGAAGAAGGCATGCCTGTAGAGGCCGTGTTCTATGATGGCCGTGCGATTTCTGTTGAGTTGCCCACAATGGTTGTGCGTGAAATCGTCTACACCGAGCCAGCCGTTCGCGGCGACACCTCAGGTAAGGTCATGAAACCCGCCAAGATCAATACTGGACATGAGCTGCCCGTGCCACTTTTTTGTGCCATCGGCGACAAAATTGAAATCGATACACGCACCGGCGAATACCGTAGCCGCGTGATGTAAAAATTAATCACCGCTCGATTAAAAATAGCTCCCTCGGGAGCTATTTTTTTGTCTTGTGGGGCTAAAACAAGTTTGCAAGCTTTGCGATCGCACCGAGGACTGCGATCAAGCTCGTAAACTGCATGCCAATTACCCACACGAATTTGCGATCAACTTCAGCACGAAAATCTTGCTGTGTGCGATTGACCTCACAAAACCGCCGATCAACGTCCGCTCGAAATTCGTGCTGCACGCGACTGACCTCGGAGAATCTACGATCCAACTCGCCGCGTAGATCAGCAATAGAGCGATCAAGGCGGTCGATTGATTTTGTGTGTTGTTGCGCTAACGCTTCGAGCACGGTGATACGTTTTTCCATGCGCAAATTTTAAGCAAACGCGATGAAGAGAACAAGCGAAAAAGCATGACAAAAACAGGTCTGATCACAAGAGTTTTGTAACTAGTTGTGTCGAGTCTTTTGCTCTAAATCAGTCAACCACGAGACAGCATGGATTCTCTCTGTGCCACACATTTCCAGTGAGGGTTGTAATCCACCACAAAAATGTGGGCGTTCGGGCTGACCGAACAACGCACATCGAAAGTCGGCTAAGAGCTGCACGCAGGGAACACCGGCTGGCTTACCGTGAGGCATACCCGGAATGGGACTCGTAATGGAGGGCGCCACACAACAAGCGCCGCAGTCAGGGCGGCAGTTCACTGCAGTCGATCGGTATCCAGAAATTCAGGAAGGGCCACGATGGCAATCCCCTCTTCTGCCAAGGCCTCGCGCTCTTGCGGCGTGGCCGTGCCGCGAATGGGCCGCTCATCAGACTCACCTTCATGAATGCGACGCGCTTCGTCAGCAAATCGATCGCCAACGTTTTCAGTCTTCCTGACAAACTCACGCATCTGCTGCATCACGGCGGCCTGGAGCTGTAAAAGTTGCGTCGACTCGTTAGAAACCGCGACAGCATTGGACGAAGAGGTCGTTGCGGGCGCTTGCGTCTCGGAGGGTGGTGGAACGTCGGAAAAGTGTCCAACATTGAGTCGCGGCGCGGACAGCCGCTTGGTAATCGTCGTGTCGTGGCACATCGGACAGCTGACTAAGCCTCGAGCCTGTTGCGCATCATAATCGTCATGCGAGCCGAACCAACCCTCAAAAAGATGGCTGTTCGCACACTGCAGATCGAAAACTTTGAGTCCCATACCCTTAATCTTGAGGCAAAACCGCATATTGCAAGAGCTTGAGTATACCGGAGTGCCCAATCATCCTAAGGCTAAGTCAGTACATCCAAACGAGGAACGGCCGCTAGCAGCTCTCGGGTCACCTCGTGGGAGGGTGCCTGGAGCACTTGTTGCGCATCGCCTAGCTCGACAATTTTGCCAGAATCCATGACGGCGACACGATCTGCAAGATACTCAACCACACCAAAATTATGGGTGATGAACAGATACGCCATCCCAGTCTCTTTTTGTAGATCTGTCAGCAAATCCAGGATCTGCGCTTGGACCGACACATCCAACGCAGAGGTGGGTTCATCCAAAATCAAGACGGCAGGCTCCACCGCGAGTGCTCGGGCGATCGCAATACGTTGACGCTGTCCTCCAGAAAACTCATGGGGATAACGATCAGACGCATCCGCAGGTAAACCCACCCGCTCAAGGAGATAGGCAATCCGACGCGTTTGCTCCACATGGCTCCATTCGGGGCGCAAGGCCTCGATCCCCTCCTGCAAGATCGCACCCACACGCATTCTGGGATCGAGCGAGGCATAGGGATCTTGAAAAACGATTTGAATCTGCCTACGCAGTGCCAGCAGAGTGCGTCCCGAGCAGGCCAAAATATTTGAACCATCTATCGTTGCCTCACCAGCGACCTCGGCATTCGAATCAAGCAAACGCAGCAGCGACTTTGCGACCGTTGTCTTGCCGCAGCCCGAGGCACCCACCAAGGCGAGTGTTTCACCCGCACGCAGTTCGAAGCTGACACCTTGCACGACGTCGTTGTAGCCAACAACTCGGCGCAACAGACCTTTTCGTAAGGAATAACGCACTTGCAAATCCCGCACAGTCAAGCAGATTTCGCGCGAGGCTAGTGTCTGAAGATCAGCCCCCTGAGGAGCCGCTAACAAGCGCTCACGACCAAGCGCCGAGAGTGGCCGTCCCCGCTTACTAAACGTTGGGATGGCATCGAACAACTCACGCGCATAGGCATGCTCTGGATGACGAAAGAACTTCTCAGCCGAGGCGGTTTCAACCACCTCACCATGCCGCATCAACGCAACCGTGTCCGCAACATCTTTGACCACCGCTAAATCATGGGTGATGAGTAACACAGCCATGCCTAGATCTTTCTGTATATCCGCCAACAACCTCAAGACCTGCGCTTGTACCGTCACGTCTAGTGCAGTCGTGGGCTCATCGGCAATCAACAACTCTGGCTCTGCAGCTAACGCAATCGCGATCATGACTCTCTGTTTTTGCCCACCTGAGAATTGGAAGGGATAATCGTCCACACGCCGCTCGGGATCCGGGATCCCGACACGCGTCAGCCATTGAATCGCACGCTCGCGTGCCGCCGATCCGCGAAGCGTCGTATGCGCTTCGATGGCCTCAATGATTTGCTGCCCAATTCGCATCACGGGATTCAGGCTTGTTGCAGGCTCCTGGAAAATCATGCCTGCACGTCCGCCACGTACATCGCGCATCGCGACCTCGGGCAAACCAAGCAACTCCGTTCCTTCCAAGACGACCCGCCCACGCGTGACCCGCAGGGCCTCGGGCAACAAGCGCAGCAACGCCATTGCCGTCATACTTTTGCCCGATCCCGACTCGCCCACTAAGGCGAAGGTCTCACCTCGCTGCACCGTTAACGCCAGCGCCTTCACCGCAAGCTCGAAGCGCTCTTGGGTATCGATCGACACCTCTAAATCTGTGACACGAAGGACTAGCTGCGCCACCTTCACATGCTCATTTCTATCCAATCGCGTCGCATCGGGGCCGACGGCAAGACCCTCCTGACGCGGGCCTATAGATCCTCGGCGCATCCTAAAAGACCGCGTGCGCGGATCAAAGGCCTCGCGCACGGCATCGGCAAAGAGATTGGCCGCCAACACCAGCGCCAGCATAAACAGAAACGCGGCAAGCAAATTCCACCAGATCATCGGATCGCGCGACATCTCAAAGCGCGCTTTCTCAATCATCGAGCCAAATGAGTTCATGCTTGGATCAACACCAATGCCAAGATAAGATAGCACAGCTTCATACAACACGAGCCCGGAGAACTCCAGCACCACCGTGATCAAGACGATATGCATCACATTGGGTAGTAAATGGCGCGCCATGATGCGTAAGTTAGAGATACCAAACGCCCGCGCCGCCTGAACATACTCAAGCTCACGCAGCTTGAGTGATTCGGCGCGCAAGAGACGACACAGTCCAGCCCAGCCTGTGAGGCCCAGGATCATGCACAATAGAAATAAACGCAGATCTGCGCGCTGCACCGATGTTGGAAACAAACCCGGATGCGTATCGATATACACCTGCAACATCAACACGCACGCCGCAATCAGCAACACACCAGGAATTGATGTCAGTGTGGTGTACACATACTGAATCACATCATCGATCCAACCCTTAAAGTAGCCTGCCGCGATACCTAATACGAGAGCGAGTGGCAACATAGCAATAGTCGTTAGACTGCCGATCACCCATGCAGTACGAATACTCTTTAAGGCCTGCCATAAGACGTCGTTACCAGTGCGGTCTGTGCCTAGTACGTGATAGCCGGAAGCCAATCCAACCACAGCGCCGAGCAGAACACACACAAGCGTCGAAGTGATCAGAATTGCACGCCAAGGAATCTCCGTTTTTCCGCGTAACATCTGATGCCAATATTCACGACGCGACCCAGGCGCGACACACAGCATGCGCAAGGCAATCAGCAACACCGCCAGTAAAGCTCCGCCTGCGACTCCCCAGGAGAGTCGCTTCAGCACATCGGCAAACCATTGCGATTCGGGCTCAGCAAGATGACGTCCACCAAACCGCAGGCGGGGAAAGTCGCGCATCGGTACGCCACCTTCCTGCAAAATGGTTTCTTTGGTGTACTGCTGCCACGAAAGAGGAGAAGAGTACGTTTTCTCTGGCCTAACGAAGGCGGTATCTTCCAGCAAGACATCCAGCAAAGACACCACTTTGGGTGCGTACACCACTGCGCTTGAACTGGCGGCCCCAGGAACAGGCGGCAACCTTGGCTGAAAATGTATCGAGTCCAACAACCCAACAACGACAAACAACATCAGCACCACCGCCGAACACATCGCCGGCGTATGACGCGCTACGCGTCCCCAGGTCGCACGAAGCGTGCGCGAGCGTGCAACATGCCACGCGTAACCTATCACGACTGCAACCAGCGCAAATAACGCAGCATCAGTCCAGAGCAGAATGAATTTAGGCATGATTACTCGAACCGTACGCGCGGATCAGCGAGCGTGTAAGAAATATCGGCCAAAATCAGACCTAGAATGTAAAGCGCTGAACCGAGAAACACCATCGCGCGTACAACGGAAAAATCTTGTCCACTAATGGCGTCGATCGTGTAGCTGCCCAGCCCAGGGATCCCAAAGAACGATTCTGAAATCAAACTTCCCATAAACAACAAAGGCAAGGCCGAGACCGCCCCCGTCAGAATAGGCAACATGGCGTTACGTAACACATGCTTAAACAAAATGGCACGCTCACTCAAGCCCTTCGCACGCGCGGTCCTCACGTAGTCCTTACCTACTTCCTCTAAAAATAAACTGCGCAAGAAGCGTGCCTCGGGACCTAGCCGCGCAATCACAGCAACCAACACAGGCAAGGCTAAAAACTTCAGCGTATCCCACCCACCCGTAAACCCCGAATAGGGCACCAAACGCAACAACTTAGAAAACAACCACTGACCCGCGATGATGTAGAAAAGCCCTGAAATCGACAGCATGACGACACACAAAACGACACCCCAGAAATCGAGATGTGTCGTCCTAAAAAATACAAGAAGCAACGCGAACGCGATACTCACTAACAGACCCAGAATGAACGTCGGGATTGCCAGCGCAAGACTAGGCCACATCCGTTTACCAATCTCGCGTCCAATATCCCTGCCCTCATCCGAGGCACCGAAATCAAATTTAAGCAGTGGCACCGAACGCTGATAAAAAATAGTGTCGGTATATTGCGCGAGCCCGCTTTGTTGCGTGTTGATGAAGAGTGGCTTGTCGTAACCACGTTCGGCTTTCCACTTTGCTATCGCATCGGTACTGACGCGCTGTCCACCGATCGCCAACCGCGCCATGTCGTCGGGCGTATTCACGGCAAAAAACAATACAAAGGTGAACAAATTGACCCCAATTAAAATCAATACGCCATACAACAGGCGACGCACGACATAGCCGATCATTTTGGATTCTCCGCAGGGTCGCCCATCGCATTCTGTTGCGCTTGAGCGCGCAGTGCACGCCACGCAGGCCAAATCAGTAAGCCCAGCAACCCAAACAGAACGAGCAGCGGCCACCATACAGGCGGGTTCCATTCGGCTATTTTTTTACTGCGCAAATCACTGTCGATCTTCATGTACTGCAGGGTATTGCGCACCATTTGCGTAGGCTTGGCATTACCTACCCACTGCTGGAAGGCCCCACCTGACTTAGGAAACAAACCAAACATCCAGGGTGCATCTTCTTGTACGATTTTTGTCATCTGTACGATGAGCTGCTCTTTTTCTGGGCCATCCGGCAGGTCTCGCATTTTTTCGAACAATGCGTCGTATTCAGCATTGACATAGTTCGATGCGTTCTCTCCACCCTTCTCTGCTTTCACGTTAGGACCATATAGCAAGAAGAGAAAGTTTTCAGCGTCGGGGTAGTCAGCGACCCATCCCCACATATACATTTGCGCGACACCTCGCGCCATCTTCTCTTGAAAGCGGTTGTAGTCGGTCGCGCGAATATCTAGCTGCACGCCGATCTGCGCAAACTGCCTACGCATCCAATCCAACGTCGGGCTGGACCCTCCCGCGCCGCTCGCGGAATCGAAATACAACACGAGTGGTTCACCCGTCGTGGCATGGCGACCGTTTGGATAACCTGCCTCGGCTAACAACCGTCGCGCCTGATCCAGTGATTTTCGCTTCGCTTTACCATCGATGACGTCGTAGACCACTGGATTGATGCCACCAACGCCGGGCTGGTAGCCAAGGATCCCAGGAGGGACCGGACCATACGCAACCTGCGCCTGATCGTTCTGGAAGATCGCAACAAACTCTTCCCAATTAAAGGCGATACTTAGCGCCTGACGCAGCTTGCGATTACGCACTTGCTGCTCTGGTGTGTCGCCACGACCCACGACCGGGTCGCGCCAGTTGAACCCAAAATACTGCATCTGCGCTTCAACCGTGGTCGGCAACTGTATGCCGTGCTTGGCATAGAGTGCTGCTTTTTCTGTTGAGTCTGACGCCGCGACAAGCATCGCGACACCGGTATCGCCACGATCAACTTGCGGTATGTCGTAATACCCTTGCATGAATTTTCCCTGCAGGGGAATACTTTCTTTTTCTATATTGAAAACGATGCGATCAATAAACGGCGTCATCTTGCCGCAATCGGCTAATAAGCCTTTCGCGTGATCAGCAGGCTCCCCTTCGCACGGATAGGGTTCTCCACGGAAGTTCGGATTACGCGACAACACGTGACGCCGATTCTGAATGGACTCTGTCAACATATAAGGCCCTGTTCCAACAGGCCAGTTATTCAGCGTGAGATTGCGTTGCGCCATCCCGGGCTGGTGATAGAAACGATCAGCCTCCCAAGGAATGGGGGCCACAAAGGTCATCGCCAACCAATACTTAAACTGTGGGTATAAACCTTTCACACGAATACGTAGCGTGTATTCGTCGAGCGCCTCCACACCAGAAAATCCCACGCTGCGTAAATCTAACCAAGGCAAGTCTCGTGAGCCAAGAGGTACGTCTTTGCGTAATGCGGTATCGATCTCTCTCAAGCGACTGCCATACTCTTTCATGCCAACGACATGTTGGGCGAGCGTTGAAAAAATCGGCGAGGCAACACGAGGACTTGCCAAGCGACGAATCGCATAGACATAGTCATGCGCAGTCAACTCTCGCGTGCCCAGTTGCGCAAAGTCGCTAATCACGAATTTTTCAGTCAGCTGCTCTTGCGTCAAGGGCCAATAGCTATAACGACCATCTGACTGACGCGCAAATACAGGATGCGGTTGATACTGAATTCCCTTGCGTAAAGGGATATCGTAAACACTCTCTGCAATATCTTTCGGCGCAGCATCTGTACCTAGCTTATTGCCTTGCTTATCGACATAGATCGGTTCAGCGACTTCAAGCGCCGTACGCGGAATCAACTCGTACGGACGCTTTAGATAGTGATAGCCATAAAGCGGCTCATAAATGTTGTAGGTGTACGGGGTCTCGTCCGTCGAGTATGAGCGCGCCGGATCAAGATACTTGGGCGATCTCTGTGTAAACGCGGTGTACAGCACATTTTTATTTTCAGCACCTGCTGCGTAAGGACTGTTGATGGGTGAGTCCAGCCCTTGCGGGCCACAGCCCGCCAGCACCACACAACACGTCAACGCAGCGCAGAGCTTTTTCACTTGCACTTCTTGTCTTTCCAGCACACAACACGCCATTCCCAAGGCGCTACCGCACCGGGCTCAGCCCAAAGACCGAGCTTCTTTTTTTGCGCATCGCCTTGGATACCCACGAGGGTCTTATCGCGCAAAAATTTGCCTTTTGCTTGCTGATTTGCCCAGGCCATACCGTCTTGCACCTGCAAGCGATTCGCGGTTGTGCCGTTTGCAGGCACATCACAGACGTCTCTGCCGTAGTGGTCTTTCTCATAACAGGTCAGCGTCAATGTTTTGCCTGCTACATAATCAGCCAGATTCTTGCGTGAAGCCTCGCCAAACGGTTGACCAGGGCGTTCGCTGCCATGGCTGGTTTCCGGCGCATCGATACTCGCCAAGCGAATCCGGTGCTGGGTCTTATCCACCAATAGATTAATTGTGTCGCCGTCAGAGACCTGCACCACCTTTCCCGTCAGTGCATATTGCCCAGCACCTTGTGCGGCTGCCAAACCGGAGAACGCAAACAGGCCTATTGAAGTCACAGCCACCGTTGCCGCCAAGAGCCCACGGGCCAGGTTGAAAGAGGATTGTTTCTGCAAAGTTTTCATTTAAGTTATTGATTTATTTAAAATTTTATAAAAGAAATGCCACAAAGGTTAGAGCGAATTGTCGATCACAGCCATTTTGCCTGACGGAATTTATAAAACAAGGTCCCGCAAATCGTACCCATCAGCCCCAAGATAACCAGATAGCCATATTTCCATTGGAGTTCCGGCATGTACTCAAAGTTCATCCCGTAGATCCCTGCGATGGCCGTCGGTACTGCCAAAATGGCGGCCCAGGCAGCGAGACGACGGGTTGTCTCGGTTTGCTTGGCCTGCTCGATCAGCATACCCGCCTCGAACGCAAAACTTAGTCCATCGCCCAAGTTATCCAACAAGCGGTCCACTCGGTACACTCTGTCAGCAAGATCCGCAAACAAGGGCCGCGCCGCGGCTTTAATCGGTAAAAACTCTCGATGGGATAAGCGACGGCACACCTCACCGAGTGGTGCAATCGCATTATGCATCCGCTGAAAATCTCGACGCAACTGATAAAGCCTTCTGACTTTAAGCTTTTCCAAGCCTCTTAAAATCATTGCTTGCTCCATCGGCTCGACCGCCTGTTCAAACATATCGTGCGCAAGGTTATAGCGATCAATCAATAAATCCAGCAGCTCACAGACCACAAACGCACTGCCCTGCGCGAGTAGGTCGGGCCGACTCTCGAGTCGTTGTCGTAACGCCGCGTGGGAGGCCACCGCACCGCGACGCAGCGTAATCAAATAATTCGACCCGATCAGAAATTGTGTCTCACCAAACGCTGGTAAGCCATCGGTGCTTCGCACTTCGACTGTCATCGCGACGACCAGCAGAGCTGGTCCGTAATCCATCACTTTGGCTACGCGGTGCTTGGCCGCCATATCCTGCCCAAGC
>CAIUZV010000048.1 GCA_903903735.1 uncultured beta proteobacterium
ACCGCAATCCCCGAATTCAGGGCATAGCGCAACACCACATTCGTGAAGACCAGCACCACCATCAAGGCCAGGCTGGCAGCCATCAGCCACGACAGCAACTGGCAATACTTAGCAATGAGCTTTCCGAGCACGGACGCCTCCTGAATTGAAATTCAACACCTAATGTACAAACTAGTTAGTTTTATAAAATCCGTGTTAACCCTTGCTTCACTGCTTTGCCGACGAATCAACGTTATGACAAAAAATGCGCCGCGACAAACGGCCGGAATTAATTACCCCCGGCCAGCATGGATCGGCGTCGGCAGTGATCATGCCTCCTTATTCACTGTGTTCGGGATAACTTGATCAATCTGCTCGCTTGGTGATCCGATCTTGAAGAACAATTGATATTCATTTTCATGCCATGTCTTTGGTGATTGGACACTTCATTTCTCCGCATTGATTATTCAATCTTTGGGCTAGTTACCTGTGTAGGGCACCAAAGGGCCGATGTCCTCGCCGGGATTACCATTGCCGGCATAGCCTCCATCTACTTCCCATACAACTCCGGTTACGAAGCTGGATTCCGGCTCTGCTAGAAATCGGATCACGCGCGCGATTTCCCAAGGCTCGGCCCAACGGCCTACGGCAGCGCGGCTAGCGAACAAGTTGTAGTTAAGCGTGCCAGCCTTTAACTTGTCTTTCAAAATATCTGTGAGCGTAAAGCCTGGGGCTACTGCGTTAACCGTAATCCCATGTCGGCCATTTTCGAGCGCCAATCCTCGGGTTAAGCCACTGATAGCTGCCTTGGCTGTCGAGTATGGAGTTCGACGTTGCAGGCCCACCAGTCCAATCACTGACGACATATTCACGATTCGACCGTAATGACGCTCACGCATAGATGGAATCAGCGCTGCCGCAACATTCGCTGACCCCATCACATGGACTGCTAGCATGCGATCCATCAAGTCATCCGGCAGTTCTTGCAAATCCCCTGCTATCGGCGTCTGGAGTCCCGCGTTGTTTACAAGAATCGAAATCGGGCCGGATTCACTTTGGACCTTTTGGCACGCCGTTACAACTTCTTTGCGGTTGGTGACATCCATAACAATTGGAATTGCATTAACACCAGTTGCATCGGCGATGATCTGTGCAGACTCTGTCGGCTTAGCAAGGTCAGCAAGTATGACTTCTGCGCCATGCGAAGCAAGTTCTAGCGCGATGGCACGGCCGATGCCTCGACCGGCCCCTGTGACCATGGCTATTTGACCTTTGAGTGATTCTGAAGAGTTGGATTTCATAGTGTGTTCTTTCTGATATGAATTTATATTCGATGAGAAAACTAATCGGTGCCGTAGCGGTGGTCGAGCCCCCTATGGAAGTCCAGTCCTACAACCTCACTAAACTGTGCATAGCTCACCATGTCAGCAGCACTGCCCTTTGGGGTTCCTTCACTATGTAACTCTTTGAGTACAGTTTTCACGGCCTTTACCGATGTAAATAGGGTGGTCACTGCATACAGGACGACACTGAACCCCATGTTCTGCAAGTCGTTTGCCGTGAGATTTGTGGTTTCGTTTCCGTCAACAATTGACACAACCTTTGGGCCATCGATTGCTTTTGCAATTGCTTCTACCTCGGCTACGGTCTTGATTCCATCAACGAACACGAGATCGACACCTGCGTCTTGATAGCGCTTTGCCCTAGAAATTGCTTCGTCTATGCCAACGGCTGACAATGCATCGGTTCTGCCAATAATCAGTAATCCTTCATTGCCTCGCGCCTCCAATGCACAGCGCAGACGCATTGCGCTGTCCTTCGCGCCCATCAATCGCACACCCGCTTGCTGGCCACAGCGCTTTGGCGCCACTTGGTCCTCAATGTGAATTGCAGCGACCCCTGCCTGTAGGTACTCACGTACTGTGCGATGAATATTAGACGGCCCACCGTAACCAGTGTCTGCGTCTGCAATAACTGGTATGTCAACGCATCGAACCATATCTCGGGCGTGCGACACCATCTCAGTTTGGGTCAACAGCCCAATGTCAGGCATGCCCAGGCGACTTGCCGTCGCACCAAAACCTGTCATATAGATCGCTGGGAAACCAGCCATTTGGATGAGTCGCGCTGTTAAAGAATCGGGGGCACCTGGTGCCATGAGGATTTCTCTGGACTTGAGACAATCCTTTAGCCTCTGGCTTGCAGTCATTGTTTTACTCACTGGAAAGTTAAGATACGAAATTGTAGAAACTAGGGTACGGAGTACATAAGGGTAAAAACCCTAGGACTCCGTACCCTAGAATAAGATCTTTGGAAGATCTCCAATTCTTTTTTTACCCAGGAAACATCCGTGAAGAACATCAGTCTTGAGGTTCCAAGGTCTCTGACAGAGATCGTTGGAGACAAGATTCGCCAAGCCATTCTGGACGGCGACATTGCGCTGGGGGAAATGATCTCCGAGGAGAGGCTTGCTCAGTCCTTTGGCATCAGCCGTACTCCCGTGCGGGATGCGCTAACGTCGATGCAATCGACTGGCTTGATCGTGATCAGACCCAAGCGCGGAACTTTTGTGTTTCGGCCAGCCGAACAAGATATCCTGGCCATCAGCGAATTTCGAGTTGTCATGGAGACCCATGCAGCAAAACTATCCTACGCAAATAACAAGGCCTTGATGCTGATAGCGCTTCAAGCGGCGCAAGAGGAGATGGAGAAGGCCCATTCGGATGGGGACTTCATTCGCTACTGCCGCTACGATTCCACGTTTCACGAGGCATTGTTCGAGCATTGCGGCAACGACTATATTCGCAAGTCGTACGAATTGGCGTCCTGGAAGATCGCCGCGATCCGAATGGAGTTTGGGCGCCAGTTTTCACAGGTACGGGAAGCCTCGGTGAGCGAGCACCGCGAGATCATCAACCTGATCAACAAGGGTGATTTCAACGCCGTAGAGGCCCTGCTTAAGTTACATGTCAGCGTTTTAGGCGAATTGTCAAAAACGATGCATGACTTATCCCCGAGTTTGAACTGACCCCTGTAAGTTTTAAATTGTTGCCCGCCGGTCTGGAAGAGCTGGCACTCCACCGGTATGAGTCCTTGCGCCAGGATATTTGAAGGCGTCGGGGCTGAACAAATAGGGAAAATTAGGAAAGATGCGTGGATTTACACGCCCGCAATTTCAGTTGCGCCAGGGTCGGCGTGCCGGTGACGCCGCCAAAAACCTCGCACTTCATGGCGGCCGCCAGGTTGGCCCACTGCACTATTTCTGCCATGGGCAGGCCCGTGACCAGACCCCAAGTGAAAGCCCCATGCCAGACATCGCCTGCACCCAGAGTGTCCACGGCCTTGACGACCGGCGCCGGCACCTTCAAAACAAGAGCCGATTCACGAGTCCATACCCAG
>CAIUZV010000049.1 GCA_903903735.1 uncultured beta proteobacterium
AGTTCGCGGGTCGAGACAGAGGTCATAATTTTCCTGAAAACAAAATGCGTCGAATTTGGCTGATTTTTGCTCAAGCAGTAACGGTTTGTTTAGCGATTTTATTCGTGGTGGTGACTTTGCGCCCGGATTGGTTGGCGCGCCCTGATAAACAGAGTGTTTCTGGGGGACAGCGCTCGACCCTGCCCGTTGTCGGACAGCCACAGGCTGGCGTGGCGCCCGGCTCATACGCTGAGGCGGTTGCTTTGGCGGCGCCTGCAGTGGTCAACATCCACACAACGAAGCGTGTTGCGGCGCCGCGGATCGTGATGCCCACGGATCCTGTTTTACGAAAGTTTTTCGAACAGATGCCCGGCTATAAGCAACAGCAACAGGCAACGAGTCTTGGCTCGGGCGTGGTGGTGTCCGCGGCCGGACATGTTCTAACAAATTTTCACGTGATTAATGGCGCCGACGAAATTGTGGTGGCCCTGCATGATGGGCGGCAGGCAAGTGCCAAAGTTGTTGGCGTTGATCCGGATTCCGATCTGGCCGTTTTAAAAGTGCAGTTGACAGGGCTTCACGCACTGCGTTTTTTGACCGAGGAAATGCCGCGCGTTGGTGATGTGGTGTTGGCGATTGGCAACCCCTTTGGGGTGGGGCAAACCATCACGATGGGGATCGTCTCCGCGCTTGGTCGCCAAGGGTTGGGTATCAACACCTATGAAAACTTCATCCAAACGGATGCGGCGATTAACCCAGGTAATTCTGGTGGCGCGCTCATTGATACGTTAGGCCGGTTGGTGGGAATCAATACCGCGATCTATTCGAAAACGGGCGGCTCTCTTGGGATCGGTTTTGCGATTCCTGCTGGGGCGGCACAAAAAGTTATGGAACAAATTGTTGCCCACGGGTATGTCAAGCGTGGTTGGCTGGGCATTGAGCCACAAGACATGACGGCGGAGCTGGCGAAGGCCTTTGGATTAGAGCGCCCAACGGGTGTGATCATCGCGGGGCTATTGCGTGACGGTCCGGGAGCAAAAGGCGGACTGCGCGTGGGCGACATCGTCCAGACCCTAGATGGCAGTCCAGTCGGAGACACAGCTAAACTGATGGCACGCATTGCTGCGAAAGAGCCAGGCGACAAGATCGAGCTGGGCGTCTACCGCAGCGGAAAAGTGCAGAGCCTTTCAGTCGTTGCGGGCTTGCGGCCAGTTCGGCCGCAATAAACCCGCGTACACGTTAGTTTGTAGAGCCGGGCTGTGACACACCTGAGCCTGCGGGGGCATTGCTAGGCGGGTTCGCAGCGATAAGCGCTTCGGCCTGTGTGAGCAGAGGTCGCCGGGTGTTGGCCTCAAGATGATAAAAAATCTCTTGGAGACGAGCTTGCTCGTCGTCGGCGGTGTAGAACCAGCTGACAGGCATGTTCAAGATCTCTGCCACGCGACACATCAGTTGATAGTCGGGCGAGTGCTTGCCACGCTCATACTGATTCATCCGCGCGCTAGCGGACATGGGGTCGATGCCGGCGAGTTTGCCGAGTTTTTCCTGAGACAAGCCGGCGCGCAGGCGGGCTTGTTTAAGACGATGAGCGAGCACGATGATCCCTTTAAGGTTCGTTAGGTTGCGCCAAAATAGGCCTAACCCTGTGAACGATTCATATCAAATAGAATTTAGAGATCTAAAAGATATACCTTAAATACTAAGACAACAAGAGATTTGTCGTAAGAGTTCTTTGATAACAGTCCGTTTTCAGCTTGTGGACTCGGGTGTTGTAGTCTTTGCCTCTTCTTTGCTGCGGGGCTTGATCCCCCGGGCGACCAAGAGTCCAATTTCGTAGAGGATGCAGAGCGGAACGGCCAACAAAAATTGGCTGACGACATCAGGTGGGGTGACGACGGCGGCGATCACAAACGCCCCTACGATGACATAACCACGGGCTTCGCTCAGTTGCTTGATTGTCACAATCCCCATCCTGACGAGCAGCACAACCGCAACCGGGACTTCAAACGTGAGCCCAAAGGCCAAAAACATCGTCATGACGAACGTCAGGTAGGCCTCGATATCCGGCGCCGGTGTAATCGACTGCGGTGCGAAGGAAGCGATGAAGCTAAAGACTGTTTTAAACACAACAAAGTAACAAAAAGCCATTCCCACCAAAAACAGCAGCGAGCTTGAAACAATCAGAGGTAAGGCTAAGTTTTGCTCGTGTTTGTACAGTCCCGGCGCAACAAAGGCCCATACTTGGTACAGGACAACGGGCAGAGCAATCACAAAAGCGGCCATCATCGTGACCTTGACAGGCACCATGAAGGGCGTGATCACGCCGGTTGCAATCATGCGGGTGCCCTCAGGCAAAGAGGCCAGCATGGGTGCCGCAAGCAGATCGTAGATGTCCGAGGCGCCAGGATAGAGAAACAAAATAAAAAAGATCACAACGATTGTGCCGACTGCTCGTAGTAGGCGCGAGCGCAGTTCAACCAGGTGCGACATAAAACTTTCGTTTTGTTCGCCGGGCTCAGCGGTTTTTTCTGTGTTGCTCAAGATTTTGATCCCGACGGAGGGGTAGCTGAAGTCGGCGCGTTGGCCAATGCTTTTTCTGCTTCTTGCGCTTTGCGGGCCGCAGACTCGAAGTCAGCCGTGCTCGCAATTTCGAATTCAGTTTGAACCGGAGTGTCAAAGAGTCCGGTCATCCCCTGCGTTTGCGACGCGTTGGCAAGCGCAGCTTCCGGCGTCATCGCTGCGCTCTCGCTCGAGGCAACAGGCGTGCTTGCCGGAGATGCGGCGTGCACGCTGCTGTGTTGGCTCGGTGCGGCGTTAACTAAACTGGGTTTGGTTGACGCCGCGTCGGCGACAGACTCGGCCGAGGGCGTGTTGAACGACGTCGCTTCTTTCAGGCCAGCAGTCGCTTCATTGAAGGTCGACATCGTGTTTTGCTCAAGCGCCTCGAGAGGCTTAGTGAGCGAATTGCTTGTGCTTTGCAAGGTGCTTTGCACACTTTGCGCAGCGTCTTGCATTTGGTCCTTCAGCTTACGAAGTTCATCGAGTTCAACTTCCCGTTGAATATCCGACTTGACATCACTGACATAGCGTTGCGCGCGACCAACCAGGTGGCCGAGTGTGCGTGCCACTTTAGGCAGACGTTCAGGACCGATGACGACGAGGGCCACGACCCCGACTACGAGTAGTTCAGTAAAGCTGACATCAAACATGTTCTGTGTACCAAAGTAGCCCCTCGCGGGGCGAGCCAGCTGAAATTAATGGGTGCTGGATTTTTCTTTGGCCTGCACATCGACGGTTTCGTTCGAAGCAACACGTTGTGCCGGCGCTGCCTCAGCGGCCGCAGGCGTGTCACCTTCTTTAGCGTTCGGATCTTTCATTCCTTCTTTAAAACCTTTTACCGCGCCACCAAGATCTGCACCGATGTTGCGGATTTTCTTCGTGCCAAAAATGAGCGCAACGATGACGAGAACGATTAACCAGTGCCAGATGCTAAAACTACCCATGAGTATTCTCCGAATTAGAGTGCGATGGATTTTTGTCCCTGCCAGGGACGTTTACCACCCAAAACATGAAAATGAAGGTGAGGGACTTCTTGTCCGCCCTCAATGCCAGCGTTCGTCGTGAGACGAAATCCTCCCGCTGGCCCCGGATTGCAGCCATTTTGGATGGCGATCTCGGGAACCTTAGACAGCATTCTACCTAACCACAGGGCATCTTCGGGCAAAATTTCTTGCATTGAGACGACATGTTTGCGTGGAACCATCAGCAAATGTACCGGCGCAGCCGGGTTAATGTCATGAAAAACCACACAATCCTCGTCTTGGTAGACGATTTTTGCAGGAATTTTTCCCTCGACAATCTTACAAAAAATGCACTGTTCGCTCATGATACGTTCTATTGCCAAGAGTGTTTGATGAAAAATCCCGAATACTAGGATTATTTTTCTGTTCGGCTGGCTTTTTCGACAAGCCCTGACAGGCCTTCGCGACGCGCAAGCTCTTCTGTCACCTGCTCAGGGCGTAAACCGTTTTCCGCCAACACAACGAGGCAATGAAACCATAAATCGGCCATTTCTGCCACGATTCTGTCCGCCTGTCCGTCTTTGGCCGCCATGACCAACTCGGTTGCCTCTTCACCAATTTTCTTGAGTGCCGCTTCCGGCCCTTTTGAAAAAAGCTTTGCGACGTAGGAGGTGGATGGATCTCCACCACGGCTGGGCAGCCGGGTTTCCAGCAGATCGGCAAGCCTCTGTAAGACGGCTTCAGGGGTATTTGGCGTCATTTGTAGATGAGTTCAGGGTCTTTAAGCACGGGATCAACAGTAACCCATTTGAGAATGGCATTGCCCGAGGACTCGGTTTGCGTCTCTAGTCGCTGGTAAAAACAGCTGGCACGACCCGTGTGGCAGGCAATACCGCCAAGTTGTTCAACTTTCAGCAAAATCACATCTGCATCGCAGTCTAGGCGAAGCTCCAGCACGCGTTGAACATGACCGGACTCCTCTCCTTTACGCCACAGGCGGCTGCGGGAGCGCGACCAGAATACGGCACGTCCGGTTTCTGCGGTTTCTGCGAGCGATTCGGCGTTCATCCAAGCGACCATCAAAATTTGACCGCTGACGGCGTCCTGCGCAATGGCCGGCACCAGTCCGTGTGCATCAAAGCGCACATCGGCAAGCCAAGAGGGTAATGCAGCGTTTGTTGTGAGCGTTGACATAATCAGCCTCGTCTGACTGGAATACCGCGGGACGCCATGAAATCTTTTGCCTCGCGTACGGTGAATTCGCCGTAGTGAAAAATGCTAGCCGCCAAAACGGCACTCGCACCGCCGAGCGTCACGCCATCAGCAAGGTGTTGTAGGGTTCCCACACCACCAGAGGCGATCACTGGGACTGCGACAGCGTCTGATACCAGGCGAGTGAGCTCCAGATCAAAACCGGATTTAGTACCGTCACGATCCATGCTGGTGAGCAAGATTTCGCCAGCACCGTATTCAGCCATCTTGCGGGCCCACGCCACCGCGTCAAGACCGGTCCCCTTGCGACCGCCGTGGGTAAATACTTCCCAGGTCGGGGTCGGTGCATCTTTGACCCGCCTCGCATCAATCGCCACAACGATGCATTGGGACCCGTGATAATCCGAGGCTGCGCGCACGAGGTCTGGGTTAGCGACGGCTGCGCTGTTCATTGAAATCTTGTCGGCACCCGCATTAAGCAAGCGCTGGACATCGCTGACTTGTCGGACGCCCCCACCAACAGTCAGAGGGATGAACACCTGTGAGGCGACTTGTTCGATGATGGGCAAAATCAAATCGCGGCCATCACTCGTTGCCGTGATGTCTAAAAATGTAAGCTCATCCGCACCTTGTTCGTTGTAACGCCGTGCGATCTCAACCGGATCACCGGCGTCTACGAGCTGGACAAAGTTCACGCCTTTAACAACACGCCCTGCCGTGACATCTAGGCAAGGAATAATGCGACGAGTCAGTCCGCTGACCGCGCTCGGCGCCGTTGAGATGGTCATGGTGAAAGTTCGTCAGCACGTAGTTGCGCGGCTTCGAAGTCCAGCGTGCCTTCGTAGATGCTGCGACCCAGGATTGCGCCTTCGATGCCTTCTTCTTCAACCGCGCACAAGGCATCGATATCGCGCAAGTCCGTCACGCCACCTGAAGCGATCACTGGGATGCGGACATGTTGTGCGAGCCGAACCGTGGCTTCGATATTCACACCGCTCAGCATGCCATCTCGACCGATGTCGGTGTAGATAATTGCTTCACAGCCATAGTCTTCAAACTTTTTAGCTAAGTCTGTGACGTCGTGTTTGGTGAGCTTGCTCCAGCCGTCGGTCGCAACTTTGCCGTCTCTGGCGTCAAGTCCGACAATGATGCTTCCAGGGAAAGCGCCGCAGGCGTCATGCAAGAATCCCGGGTTTTTCACGGCAGCAGTGCCGATGATGACGTAAGAGATACCGAAATCAAGATAGCGCTCAATCGTGTCGAGGTCACGGATGCCCCCACCAATTTGCACCGGCATCTCTGAGCCAACGGAGTTAACGATCGCTTTAATGACGGCTTCGTTTTTAGGTTTGCCGGCGACAGCACCGTTGAGATCGACGAGATGCAGACGACGCGCACCTAAGTCATACCAGTGCATCGCCATCGCGACGGGATCTTCGGAGAATACGGTCGCATCCTCCATGTCGCCTTGGCGGAGTCTTACACAGCGACCGTCTTTGAGGTCAATTGCAGGGATCAGCAGCATATCTTTTTGTGATCAAGAGCGGGACGGCATCGTACACATTATGCGTGCGCGCCTACCGCTCGGTTGGGTTAAGGATTCCAGTCTACAAAATTACGGTAAAGACGCAAACCCGAATCAGCACTTTTTTCGGGGTGAAACTGTACGGCAAAGATATTTTCGTGTGCAACAGCGCAGGTAAACAGCACGCCGTACTGGCTCTGACCAACGGTCAGCGCAGGGTCCGTCGGAGCAGCGTAGTAACTATGCACAAAATAAAACGGAGTGGAATCAACAATGCCCGCCCAAAGCGCATGGGGGCGTGTTTGACGAACAGGATTCCAGCCCATATGCGGAACTTTGAGTCGACTGGCACGATCGGTTTGTTCGCCGAATTGCTCTGCAAAGAGCGGGCCATTGAAGCGTTTGACTTCGCCTTTGAAAATCCCCAGGCTTGTGGTGTTGCCTTCATCGCTGCGTTCAAAGAGCATTTGTTCGCCGACACAAACACCCAGCAAAGGCTTGTTACGCGCGGCGCGCACAACAGCGTCGCGCAAGCCAGCTTCGTCTAAGGTGCGCATGCAATCTGACATCGCACCTTGTCCAGGAAACACGACGCGATCTGCGGCGTCAATCTCTTGCGCGCGCTTGCACAGACGAATGTCAGCCTCAGGCGCTGCGTGGCGCAAGGCTCGTTCGACGGAGTGGTAGTTGCCCATGCCGTAATCGACGATGGCAATGGAAGTCATAGGCTAGAGCACGCCTTTGGTCGAAGGCACCACGCCAGCAATCCGTGGATCGAGTTCGAGCGCCATACGCAACGCACGGCCTGTTGCTTTAAAAATTGTTTCGCACTGGTGATGCGCGTTGACGCCGCGCAGATTATCGATGTGCATCGTGAGCAAGGCGTGATTCACGAGGCCTTGAAAGAACTCGATCGTCAGATCAACATCAAAGTCACCCACGCGCGCTCGGGTGAATGGAACATGAAACTGCAACCCGGGACGACCAGAGAAGTCGACAACCACGCGTGAGAGCGCTTCGTCAAGGGGCACATAGGCGTGGCCGTAACGACGGATGCCCGCCTTATCACCAACAGCTTTCGCGATTGCTTGGCCAAGCGTGATCCCTACATCTTCTACGGTGTGGTGTGCGTCAATGTGCAAATCACCTTCCGCCTGGATGTCGAGATCAATCAAACCATGACGCGCGATCTGGTCAAGCATGTGATCTAGAAATGGCACGCCAGTATTGAGCTTCTGGCGGCCGGTGCCATCTAAGTTAATCGCCACGCGAATACGCGTTTCGTTTGTGTTGCGGGTAATTTCTGCAGTACGCATCTCGTGCACTCGTGTCATCGGACTCAATATTGTATGGCGGTCTGGGTCGTTTATGACTGATGTAGGCCGATTACTTACCTGTGAGTCGGAAACTAGCGCTGGCGGCATGCGCAGATAGTCCCTCTCCCAAGGCGAGTTCATTGGCGATTTTGCCCAGTGTTTGCGCTCCTGCGGCAGAAACATGGATCAGGCTCGAGCGCTTTTGGAAGTCGTAGACCCCCAAGGGCGACGAAAATCGCGCGGTGCGCGACGTGGGCAACACATGGTTCGGTCCGGCACAATAGTCGCCGAGCGCTTCGGAGCTGTGCACCCCCATAAAAATAGCGCCCGCGTGGCGCAAGCTGGGCAACCATTGCTCTGGATGTTCGGTTGAAACCTCAAGGTGTTCGGGGGCGATACGGTTACTGATCTCGCAAGCTTCGGCGAGGTCGCGCACATGAATCAGGGCGCCACGATCGCGCAGACTCGTGCGAATAATCTCAGCGCGGGGCATGGTGGGCAATAGACGCGTGATTGAGGCCTCAACGGCATCAAGATATTGTGCATCCGGACAAAGCAAGATTGCCTGAGCCAGTTCGTCGTGTTCTGCCTGTGAAAACAGGTCCATGGCGATCCAGTCGGCGGGCGTCTTACCGTCACAAATAATCAAAATTTCACTTGGCCCAGCGATCATGTCGATTCCGACCGTGCCAAACACACGTCGTTTGGCTGCAGCGACGTAGGCATTGCCCGGCCCGACGATCTTGTCAACCGCAGGGACCGTTTCAGTACCGTAGGCCAGCGCGCCAACCGCTTGGGCGCCACCGATCGCAAAGCAACGATCTACTCCCGCAATCGCGGCCGCAGCCAGCACCATGGCGTTGCGCTGGCCGTGTGGTGTTGGCGTGACCATAATCACTTCGGACACACCCGCTACTTTGGCGGGAATTGCATTCATGAGGACTGATGAGGGGTAAGCGGCTTTGCCACCCGGGACGTAGAGGCCGACGCGATCTAAGGGCGTAATTTGTTGCCCCAGCTTGGTGCCGTCTTGCTCGACGTAAGACCAGCTCTCTTGGCGCTGGTGGTCGTGATAAGCGCGCACGCGCGCCGCGGCAACCTCAAGAGCATTTCTCTGTGCGACAGGCAGGCTTGTAAGCGCTTGCTCCCAGTCTCGCCTAGGTATTTCAAGGGCAGAAACATTGGCCGCATTGACTTGGTCAAACTGATTGGTGAGTTCGAGCAGTGCGGCGTCCCCTTCGCGACGCACGCGTTGCAAGATTCGAGCCGTGACGGCCTCGATCGCATCGTCTTGCTCTGCATCAAAAGCCAGTAGTTTTTTGAGCGTCGCCTCAAAGTCCGGCGCCGATGATTTCAGCCTAGTGATCGTCGACATAGTTACTCGCGGCTCGCACGTTCGAAGGCATCAAGAAGGGGCTGCAATTGCGTGTGACGAGTTTTTAACGCCGCGCGGTTTACAACCAATCGAGATGAAATCGGCATGATGTCCTCAACAGCGACCAGGTCGTTCGCCTTGAGAGTATTGCCGGTTGAAACAAGATCGACAATTGCATCGGCTAAGCCGACGAGTGGGGCGAGCTCCATGGAGCCATAGAGCTTAATGAGGTCGACATAGACCCCTTTGGCCGCAAAGTGCTCGCGGGCCGCTTGTGTGTATTTTGTGGCGACACGCAAACGTGCGCCCTGATGTACAGCGCCGCTGTAATCAAAGCCCTTGCGTACGGCAACGGCCAATCGACACTTTGCAATATTCAGATCAATCGGTTGGTACAGGCCACCTGGGTGTTGGGCCGCGTGCTCGATGAGCACATCTTTACCTGCAATGCCAAGATCTGCTGCGCCGTACTCAACATAGGTCGGGACATCAGAGGCGCGCACAATAATTAAGCGCAAATTCGGATCGCTTGTCGCGATAATGAGTTTGCGGGATTGCTCGGGATTCTCGCTGACACGAATGCCCGCCGCCTCAAGAAGAGGCAGGGTTTCTTCAAAAATGCGCCCTTTTGAGAGCGCCATCGTCAGTGGCCGATCGAGCGCTTGCGTGCTCATGAGGTTTCCTTCAGCTTGAAATTCGTTCGATGTTAGCGCCTAAGGCCCTAAGTTTGTGTTCCATACGCTCATATCCGCGGTCCAAATGGTAGATTCGCTCAACGATCGTTTCACCTTCCGCTGCGAGTCCGGCGATCACCAGGCTGGCCGAGGCACGCAAATCCGTGGCCATCACCGTGGCGCCAGACAATTTTTGCACACCGCGAACGACCGCGGTGTGTCCGTCGATATCGATGTTTGCCCCTAGGCGCAAGAGTTCTTGGACATGCATGTAACGATTTTCAAAAATAGTCTCTACGATCACTGAGGTGCCTTCAGCAATTGTATTGAGAGCCATGAGTTGGGCCTGCATGTCCGTGGCAAAGCCGGGGTACTCGTGTGTTCGAAAGTCGACCGCGCGCGGCCGCTTATGCATAGAGCCTTGTATCCAGTCATCGCCACACGTGATGCTGAGCCCCGCCTCGGTGAGCTTTGCAAGGGTCGCCCCCATCGTTTGGGGGGCGGCCTGGCGCAGGATAATGTCGCCACCCGCTGCACCCACCGCGCAAAGAAAGCTCCCGGCCTCAATACGATCCGCAATAACGTTATGGGTTGCCCCGTGCAGGGAGTCGACGCCGTCGATCACAATGCGGTCGGTGCCGTGCCCTTTGATACGGGCGCCCATTTTGATAAGCAGTTCTGCCAAGTCGACAACTTCGGGTTCGCGCGCAGCGTTTTCCAGAACGGTTTGCCCCTGTGCCAGCACGGCGGCCATCATTAAGTTCTCGGTTCCGGTGACCGTCACCATGTCGGTCCGAATCACTGCTCCTTGTAGCCGTTTGGCTTTTGCCACAACGAAGCCGTGTTCGATGCGGATATCCGCCCCGAGTGCCGCTAAGCCACGGATATGTTGGTCGACAGGGCGCTGTCCGATTGCGCAGCCGCCAGGCAAGCTCACGCGGGCTTCGCCAAAACGCGCAAGCAAAGGGCCAAGCACCAGAATCGACGCACGCATGGTTTTGACCAACTCATAGGGTGCTTCAAGTGCAGTAAGTTGATCAGCAGTGATGCTGACGGTGTTGCCGGCATCGCGATCGCAGCGCACGCCCATCTGACCGAGTAGCTTGAGCGTGGTTGAGATGTCGTTGAGGCGGGGGACGTTTGTCAGAGTGATGGTGTCTGCGGTGAGCAGCCCCGCACACAAAATTGGAAGCGCTGCATTTTTTGCTCCCGAGACGTTGATCTCGCCCTTAAGCTGATTGCCGCCTGTGATGCGCAACTTATCCATTAGCGATTTCCATTGAACTCTTCAGGGGTAAGTGTCTGCATGGAGAGTGCGTGGATCTCTTGTTTCATGCGGTCGCCCAGCGCGGCATACACGAGTTGGTGCCGCGCAATCGGACGCTTGCCTGCAAACGCAGCACTCACGATGACCGCCTCAAAATGGGCGCCGTCACCGGTCACTTCAATATGTTCGCAGTCCAGACCATCGGCGATATAAGTGCGAATATCTTCTGGGGTGGGCAGCATAGTAGTCAACGTCCTTTTAAGTTCTAAGTTTGTAGCCATTGACCAGGAGTCTCAAGGCAAAGAGAGTCAGTACACCAAACACGCCTGCGACAACCGCTAGGCTATGCCAGGGTGATACATCCGCCACCCCAAAAAAGCCGTACCGAAAGCCATCGATGGTGTAGAACAAGGGATTCCAGTGCGATACATGTTGCCAAAAAACGGGCAAGGAGTGGATGGAATAAAAAACACCAGATAGAAATGTAGCAGGCATGATCAAAAAGTTTTGAAAGGCCGCCAGCTGATCGAATTTTTCGGAAGTTAGCCCTGCAATCAAGCCAAGGATCGACATGATGCCGCAAGAAAGCACCGCAAATACAATCATCCAGACAGGGTGCTTAACCGAGAGTGGGGCAAAGTAAAGCGACACAAGCCACACGCAGGCCCCGACCGCGATCCCGCGCACGATACCTGCCAGCACATAGGCACTAAAAAACTCGCGGTGCGTAATGGGTGGCAGCAACACAAAAACGAGGTTGCCCGTCACACGACTTTGAATCAGAGAAGACGATGGGTTTGCAAAGGCGTTTTGCAACATACTCATCATCATGAGCCCGGGAATGAGGAAGGTGGTGTAGGGCACACTGCCATACACCTGCACGCGATCTTGCAACACTTGAGCGAAGATCACCAGATACAGTAACGCCGTGATAACGGGCGCAGCAATCGTCTGAAAACCAACTTTCCAAAAACGCAGCAATTCCTTGCCCAGCAGCGTTGGAAAGCCTGAGCCCGCTCCAGCGCGTACGGTAAGAACGGGTGTGGTCACGCGAGCACCTCAGTTGTATTTTCGTCATCGGCGTTCATGATTTGCACGAAAGCTTGTTCGAGGTTTCCGCCTGCGCGGGCGAGTAAAGCCTGTGTTGTGTCTAGCGCAACCAGTTTGCCGCGCTTGAGCATGGCGATACGGCTACAGAGCGCTTGGGCTTCTTCAAGATAATGCGTGGTCAATAAAATGGTGTGGCCGTCGCGATTGAGTCGCGAAATAAACTCCCACAAACTTCGACGCAGGTCTACGTCTACCCCTGCAGTGGGTTCATCCAAAATAATCACAGGCGGACGATGGACTAAGGCTTGTGCGACCAGCACGCGGCGCTTCATTCCGCCCGATAAGGCGCGCATGTTCTCATCGGCCTTGTCGGTGAGGCCTAGGTTGGCCAGGATTTCATCGATCCAGTCGTCATTGCGGCGAAAGCCAAAATAGCCAGATTGGATGCGCAGTGTTTCACGCACGGTGAAAAACGGATCGTAAACGAGCTCTTGTGGCACGACCCCGAGTGAGCGCCGAGCGGTTTGATAATCCGTGACGACATCATGGCCACAAATACTCGCGCGACCCGTCGTGGGCCGACTTAAGCCGGCCAGAACCGAGATTAGCGTTGTTTTGCCTGCGCCATTGGGCCCAAGCAGTGCAAAAAACTCCCCGTGATCGACGGTAAACGAGACGTCAGTGAGAGCCTGAAACCCAGGGCCAACTGGCGGCATGAACAAACCGCGCCAGCCCGTTGCACTTGGGGCGTAGGTTTTTGAAACGTGGTCGAGAGAAACAGCATGCATAAATGGTTATTGAGCTCGTTTGTTAAGTGCTGTGATCAGACCATCAATGCCACTTTTACTGATTTCTTGTGTGAATTGGTTGCGATAGTTTTCGATGAGCCAGATGTTCTCAACGTTCAGATCATAAATTTTCCAGCCCTCGTTCGTTTTTTCAAGGCGGTAGTCCAGCGCGATCGGTTGGGTATTGGTGCTTTGCATGACCTGGGATTTCACCACTACATCAGAGGCTGCGGCATCGCCACGAAACGCAAGTGTTTTCATTGAAGTACCGGCATCAACGCGTGTAAATGCGCCGCTATAGGTGCGCGAGAGCGTGCCTCGAAAGGCTTTAATAAGCGCCGCTTTTTGTTCGGCCGTGGCATCCCGCCAGTTGCGCCCTGCTGCGAGACGTGTTGTTTTCTCAAAATTAACGTAGGGCAGGATCAGCTCATCGACGATTTGATTGATACGCGTGGTATCCCCAGCTTTTACTGCAGCATCCGCCTTGAGTGCGGCAAGAACTTGATCGGCCACTTGTTGTACAAATTCGTTCGGAGCCCCCATCGCGTTTGGCTTGGTTTGGGCCTGCGCAGGAACGCCAAGGGCCAGACCGATCAAGAGGGTGATGTGGGCAGAGAGGCGTAAAAAAGAAAGGGTCATGGTTGTTATACCTTGCTATTTTTTATCAGTTGTTTCTGTTTCGACATCTTCATAGTTCGGCGGGGCTTCAGCGTCTGCACCCGGACCACGAATCTGCGCAATACGACGCTTCAGATAGGCGTCACGAATAAAGCTGTAGCGATCGATTGCGGTACGGTCAATCACATTAGACAGATCAAGTAGCGCTTCACGTCTGACAACGGCTTCTAAGCCATAGAGTGAATTTCTGAGGTCAATATTGCTGACCGTTGAGCCCCATCCGACCTGGTTGACGTAGAGGTCAACGATTCTTCCCGAGCCATCCCGAAGCGTCGATGCGCCAATAATAGGCAGTACGACATAGGGCCCAGAGCTAATACCCCAAACGCCGAGAGTGACACCAAAATCATTTGGGATGCGTTGCGCACCGCGTGCGCTCGCTAGGTCAAGACAGCCCCCGAGGCCCGCGGTGGTGTTCAGCAGAATGCGACCCATGGTGTTGAGCGCATCAACTTGGCGACCTTGTATGGCGCTATTGAACATCGACCAGACGTCGCCGATGTTCAGAAAAATATTGTAGATACAGGTGCGAACAGGCTGGGGTGTAATAAACGCATAGGCCTCGGCGACAGGCTTAAAAACGGCACGATCAATGGTTTCATTGAATTCAAACATCGCACGATTGGAGGCTTCGAGCGGATCGTTGGCATTTACTGATCCTCCTGGTTGCGTCGAGACACACCCCGTCAGGGCACAGACAGCGAGGGCGCTTAGCCAACGACGGAGAGATATTTTGTTCATAGGACGAAGGGGCTACTTTGCCGCAGGTGGCGTTGTTGTGGCTTGGGGGCTGCCTTGCTTTTCGGCTTGGCCGTATAAAAACTGACTAATGAGGCTTTCGAGGACGATGGCGCTTTGAGTGAGCTTGATCGTAGCGCCGGCCGCTAAAGCCGCATCATCGCCGCCAGGCTCAAGACCGATGTATTGCTCTCCAAGAAGTCCCGAAGTCAGGATCTTGGCTGAGGAGTCCACTGGAAACTCATAGGATTTTTGCATCTGCAAGGTGACGACCGCTTGAAAAGTCTTTTCGTCGAGTGTGATGGACGCAACGCGTCCCACAACAACGCCAGCGCTTTTGACAGGTGCGCGCACCTTGAGGCCGCCGATGTTGTCAAACTTTGCGGTCAGCGAATAGGTCGGGGCGAAGGAAAAGCTACTGAGGTTGCCTGCACGCAGCGCCAGGAAGGTCAGGGCGATCGCCCCGAGCAACACGAAGAGCCCTACCCACCAATCTGTTTTTTCGTTGGACATATTTGACTCCGAAATTAGTTACTGAACATCAAGGCGGTTAGCAGGAAATCGAGACCTAGTACGGCAAGTGAGCCCGCGACGACGGTGCGAGTGGTGGCGCGTGCGACCCCCTCGGGCGTCGGTCGGGCCTGCCAGCCCTCAAACAACGCGATCAGGGTAACTGCCACGCCAAACACAATGCTTTTAATCACGCCATTCATGACGTCTTTCCAGACATCGACGCCGCTTTGCATTTGCGACCAGAACGCGCCGGTGTCGATGCCAATCAGCAATACGCCGACAACCCAGCCACCGAGAATGCCCACCATTGAAAAAACGGCGGCCAAGATCGGCATGGCAATGACGCCACCCCAAAAGCGTGGCGCGAGGACACGCCGCACGGGGTCAACGGCCATCACTTCCATTGCAGCGAGCTGTTCGCCGGCTTTCATCAGTCCAATTTCTGCGGTGAGCGACGTGCCGGCGCGTCCAGCAAACAGTAGGGCAGTAACCACGGGACCGAGTTCGCGGGTAAGAGAGAGTGCGACGAGCAACCCGAGCGCTTCCTCTGAGCCATAGCGGTTTAGTGTGTAATAGCCTTGCAGACCCAACACGAAACCGACAAAGAGCCCCGATACCGCAATGATCAATAAGGAATGGTTTCCGATAAAGTGAATCTGTTGCGAGACAAGTCGCGGGCGCTTGAACACAATGCTGCTGGCTGCAAGTAAGCGAATAAAGAAACGGGTGAAAACGCCGAGGCCAATGACACGTTTGCGTACCGCGGCCCCAAGTGCGGCGATACCCTTTGGCGAGGTCATTGGAGCGCTCCTTGCCGAGCTAGCCAAGATTCAAAGGCTGGCGTGCTTGGATATTCGAAGGGCACAGGCCCATCGGGATGGCCATTTAAAAATTGTTGCACGTAAGGGTCGGTCGATGCGTGCAGCGTGGCAGGTGCGCCATGCGCTTTGATGCAGCCTTGACCGACAAGGTACACCTGATCAGCAATCGCGAAGGACTCAGCGATGTCATGGGTGATGACCACACTTGCGCAGCCAAGACGATCGGACAGGCTGCGAATCAGGCGTGCCGTAATCCCTAAGGAAATTGGATCGAGACCGGCGAAAGGCTCGTCATATAAAACAAGTTCGGGTTCAAGAATGACGGCGCGCGCCAAGGCTACACGGCGAGCCATACCACCGGACACTTCAGAAACTTTGAGATGTGCGGCGCAGCGTAACCCTACAGCGTCTAGGGTGTTGAGCACGCGCGAGAGCATTTCGGCCTGACTAAGCGAAGCGTGTTCGCGCAGGGGGAATGCGACGTTTTCAAACACATTTAAATCGGTGAAGAGCGCGCCTTGTTGAAACAAAACGCCCATGCGTTGACGCAGGGCTTGAAGTTGGCGGGCATCGGTCTGCGCCAGATCTTGATCAAACAAGGTCACCACGCCAGCGCGTGCCCGCAACTGTCCTGTGGCGGCGCGCAACAACGTTGTTTTGCCTGAACCCGAACCGCCCATCATGGCCACCACCTGGCCGCGGGACACCTCGAGTGAGATATCGCGCAACACGGTGAAATCGCCATAACCTAAGGAGACGCTATCTAGGCGTAGCACCGGATTGTTAGAGGCGGAGGCGGGCGAGGGCATGTTGAACCAAAAGGATCGGGTCTTTGCCGTAAAGCTCAGTCAGAGCGTGCGGGCAATCGTGGCCGTATTGTAGCCCCGACAGCCCGCTATCTGCACCGCAATTGCAGCGTCTGAGAGGTCTTTAGCGAGGCAAGACGCTCGAGCCCATCAGGAATTCATCCACCGAGCGCGCGCACTGACGACCTTCCCGAATGGCCCATACCACCAAGGACTGACCGCGGCGCATATCACCCGCGGCGAAAACCTTGTCGACGCTACTGCGGTAGTCCTCCGTATTGGCGCGAGCGTTACCACGTGGGTCTTGATCGATCCCGAAGGCTTTGAGTATGTTGCTTACTGGGGCGACAAAACCCATTGCTAACAAGACGAGATCGGCTTGAATATCGAACTCAGAGCCCTTCACTTCCTGCATTTTCATCTGGCCAGTCGACTCGTCCTTGACCCACTCGACGCGGCAAGCGACAAGTTTTTCCACTTTGCCATTCTTGCCAATCAGTGATTTGGTGGTCAGCGCCCAGTCACGCTCAGCACCCTCTTCGTGGGAGGATGAGGTGCGCAGCTTCGCGGGCCAGTAGGGCCAAGTCAATGCCTTGTTTTCGCTTTCGGGTGGACGAGGCATTAACTCAATCTGTGTGACAGACTTCGCGCCATGGCGATTACTGGTGCCGACGCAGTCTGAGCCTGTATCGCCACCGCCAATCACGACCACGTGTTTGCCCTTTGCCAACACTTGACCGGCTACTTTGTCGCCAGCGACGATTTTGTTTTGTGGGCGCAGGAAGTCCATGGCATACATCACGCCGTCGAGTTCGCGCCCGGTAACGGGCAGATCGCGTGGTGTCTCGCAGCCGCCAGCTAAGACAACGGCATCAAACTCTTTTTTTAACGCTTCGGGTGTCTTGACCGTGAGCGCTTTGTCAGGCGAATCCCCAGCCTGACCGATGTAGTGTGAGGTTTTGAAGGTGACGCCTTCGGCCTGCATTTGCGCCACACGCTGATCGATCAACTGCTTTTCAAGCTTGAAATCAGGAATGCCATAGCGAAGCAGGCCACCGATCCGGTCGTTTTTTTCAAAGACGGTCACGTCGTGGCCCACACGCGCTAATTGTTGCGCGCAAGCGAGACCCGCAGGGCCCGAACCAATGACTGCGACTGTCTTGCCAGTCTTCTGTTCTGGCGGCTGGGGAACAACCCAGCCCTCAGACCAACCCTTGTCGATGATGGCGTGCTCAATGGACTTGATGCCCACAGCGTCGTTATTGATATTGAGTGTGCAGGCGGCCTCACAGGGGGCGGGGCAGATACGGCCCGTGAACTCTGGGAAGTTGTTGGTGGAATGCAGCACATCCAAAGCGCCACGCCAGTTTTGGCGATACACAAGATCATTCCAGTCCGGGATGATGTTGTTAACAGGACAGCCGTTGTTACAAAACGGGATGCCGCAGTCCATGCAGCGCGCGGCTTGTTTGCCTGCTTGTTCGTCTGTCAGGTGGAGCACAAACTCGCGCCAGTGCTTGAGGCGATTTGCAGGGACCTCGGACGCTTCTTGCAACCGATCGACTTCGAGAAATCCAGTAATTTTTCCCATGATAATTTCCTTAAGCTGCTTTAGGCTGAGGGTTAGCCGCACGCCACATTTCACCGAGCGCACGCTTGTAGTCGACAGGCATAACTTTGACAAACTTGGAGCGAGCGCTCTCCCAATTACTGACGAGATCGCGCGCGCCGAAACTGCCTGTGTACCGGAAGTGGTTTTCTACCAGGCGTTTCAAAATCGCTTCGTCGGTCTCGCGGTCACCGCCGCGGGCCATGCTGTGCCAGACATCGATGCCTTGCACTTTCTGCTGTTCGCTCGATGAAAGAACAGGTTCGATCTCGACCATTGTCATATTGCAACGCTCGGCGAAGGTTTTTTCTGGATCCCACACGTAGGCGACACCTCCGGACATGCCGGCAGCAAAGTTACGGCCGGTTTGACCCAACACGACGACCGTACCCCCGGTCATGTATTCACAACCGTGGTCGCCAGTGCCTTCGACGACCGCCGCAGCGCCCGAGTTCCGCACGGCAAAGCGTTCGCCGGCCACGCCGTTGAAATAGGCCTCGCCGGAGGTGGCGCCGTAGAGCACCGTGTTACCGATGATGATGTGCTCAGGACCAAAGCCACGGAAGTCGTTTGGCGAGCGAACGATGATTCGGCCACCTGATAAGCCTTTGCCAACGTAGTCGTTGCCTTCACCGACCAAATCCAGTGTCACGCCTCGGGCCAGGAAAGCGCCAAAGCTTTGCCCTGCGGTGCCGTTGCATTGAATATGAATGGTGTCATCTGGCAGGCCTTCATCTCCGTAACGCGAGGCGATACGACCCGACAACATGGCGCCAATGGTGCGGTTACGGTTGCGGACTGGAACGATAAAGGAGACCTTTTCGCCACGCTCGATAGCAGCTTTGCTGCGTTCAATGAGCTGGTGATCAAGGGCGGCTTCGAGGCCGTGATCCTGGACCTCAGTTTGGCGGCGAGGACTGTCATTACTTGGCTGATAGAACACGCGACTGAAATCCAGGCCGTGTGCTTTCCAGTGCTCAATGCTTGTGCGTGTGTCGAGTAAATCGACACGTCCAACGAGGTCGTCGAAATTGCGGATGCCCAACTGTGCCATGATTTCACGCACTTCTTCGGCGACGAAGAAGAAGTAGTTCACGACGTGTTCAGGCTTGCCTTGAAACTTTGCACGCAGAACGGGGTCTTGCGTGGCGACCCCGACCGGGCAGGTGTTCAGATGGCATTTGCGCATCATGATGCAACCTTCCACGACCAGGGGTGCGGTGGCGAAACCAAACTCGTCTGCGCCTAACAAAGCGCCAATCGCGACGTCGCGACCCGTTTTCATTTGACCGTCTGCTTGAACGCGAATGCGACTGCGCAGCTGGTTGAGCATCAGTGTTTGCTGGGTCTCAGCCAAGCCGAGCTCCCAAGGCGTGCCCGCGTGCTTGATCGAAGAAACAGGCGAGGCACCGGTGCCACCGTCGTGTCCAGAGATCGTGACGTGATCCGCTTTCGCTTTCGCGACGCCCGCGGCAACAGTACCTACGCCAACTTCGGAGACGAGCTTGACCGAAATTGATGCTTTGTCGTTGACGTTTTTGAGATCATGAATGAGCTGAGCCAGATCTTCGATTGAGTAGATATCGTGATGAGGGGGCGGCGAAATGAGACCGACTCCGGGCACGGAGCAGCGCAACTTAGCAATGTATTCAGACACCTTGTGCCCTGGGAGCTGACCGCCCTCACCCGGTTTGGCGCCCTGCGCCATTTTGATTTGAATTTGATCGGCGCTCGATAGGTATTCTGCGCTGACGCCAAAACGTCCCGAGGCAACCTGTTTGATTTTCGAGCGCATGGAGTCGCCTGCTTGCAGAGGAACATCAGCCGCGATGCGATCAGCGCCGAGTTCGGTGGCCAGTGTGGCGCCAGCGCCGATACCGCTTTTCCCGGTGCGCAGTTCATTGCGATAGCGCAGTTCATCTTCGCCGCCTTCACCCGTGTTGGACTTGCCACCAATGCGGTTCATGGCGACGGCCAACACAGAGTGCGCCTCGGTGGAAATCGAGCCTAAAGACATCGCGCCTGTTGCGAAGCGTTTGACGATTTCTTTGGCGGGCTCGACTTCGTCGAGAGAGATCGCGCGGGCAGGGTCAACTTTAAACTCAAACAAACCGCGCAACGTCATGTGGCGGCGACTTTGGTCATTGATCAGCTGTGCGTACTCTTTGTAAGTACGGTAGTTGTTTGCACGCGCGGCGTGTTGCAATTTTGCGATGGAGTCTGGTGTCCACATGTGTTCTTCGCCGCGTACGCGGTAGGCATATTCGCCGCCCGCGTCAAGCGCATTGGCCAGGACGGGGTCGTTACCAAACGCGGCGCGGTGTGTGCGCAATGCCTCTTCTGCGACTTCGAAGATCCCGATGCCTTCAATCGTGCTGGCCGTTCCAGAGAAGTACTTGTTGACTAATACGGTGCGCAAGCCAACCGCTTCAAAGATTTGCGCGCCGCAGTACGACATGTAGGTCGAGATGCCCATCTTGGACATCACTTTATTCAAGCCCTTGCCAATCGCTTTGATGTAATTCTTGATGGCCTTGTCAGCGTCCTTACCCATTGTTGCGAGGGTTTCTAGCGCAAGGTAGGGATGAATGGCTTCGGCGCCGTAGCCACCGAGTAGGGCGAAGTGATGCACTTCACGCGCTGAGCCTGTTTCGACGACTAG
>CAIUZV010000050.1 GCA_903903735.1 uncultured beta proteobacterium
CCGCCCATTGCCTCGCCGATTACGCCAAAGCCTGGCCGATCCCGATAGGGGCCTGTTTGGCCGTAACCCGAAACACGAAGCATGATGAGCTTGGGGTTGATCGCATGGAGATCTTTGAAACCAAGCCCCCATTTTTCCATTCCGCCAGGACGGAAGTTCTCTATCAAGATATCTGCATCCTTTGCGAGCTCTCGCACGACTCCCTGGCCTTCTGGAGTGCGTAGATCAAGTGTTAGGGAACGCTTGTTGCGCGCGTGTGCGGCCCACCATACAGAGGTCCCTTCGTGAATAAGACGCCATCCCCTTAAGGGGTCACCGCCCGATGGTGGTTCAACCTTTATGACGTCCGCACCGAACTCGGCGAGGATTTTTGATGCGAATGGGCCCGCAATGAGCTGACCGAGTTCAATGACCCGAAGGCCTGTAAGAGGTAGTGACATGGTGTTAAGTGTGTGCGTGCGTTAACCAAGGTGCTGCGGATAGGTGCTTCGTTTCAAATGCATCGATCGATGTTTGATAGCTCAGCGTGAGGTCGATCTCATCTAGGCCTTTTAAAAGACATTCTTGCCAAAATGGATCGATACTAAAGGGTATGGTGGTACTGCGTTGACCATGCCGAATCGTGCAGTCATTTAAATCGACATAAAGAGAAATTGGCCGGTAGGCCCCGTCGGGATTATTTTCTGTGTCAGCGCTCGAACGCGATAGGATGTCGATATCACGTTGTTGCAGTCGAATTGGAAGTAGGCCATTTTTTAAGCAGTTGTTAAAAAAGATATCGCCAAAACTCGGGGCAATCACGGCGCGGATACCGAACGCTTCGAGAGCGTAGACGGCAGCCTCCCGAGAGGAGCCGCAACCGAAGTTTTCGTCTGCGATCAGGATATTTGTATGACTGAATGCAGGTTGATTCAACACAAACGTGAGATCTGCCACGTTGCTGTCGTTAAAGCGCAAATCGTGAAAAAGATAATCTGCATACGCAGGGTCGGTTCGACTTCGTTTTAAGAACCGTGCTGGAATGATCTGATCCGTGTCGATATTCTTTCCGGGGATTGAGGCCGCTAGACCTTGCAGTTGTGTAAACGCACGCATGTCGTTATTCCTTACGTAAGCTGCGGACATCAGACAGGCGGCCCGTCACAGCTGCCGCTGCGGCCATCGCAGGGCTCATGAGGTGCGTGCGTACGCCGGGTCCTTGTCGTCCGACAAAATTGCGGTTTGAAGTGGAAGCAACGCGTTCTCCGGGCGCCGCAAGATCACCGTTTATGCCAACGCACATGGAGCAGCCCGCGTCACGCCACTCTAGCCCGGCGTCAATGAAAACGCGGTCTAAGCCTTCTGCCTCTGCTTGACGTTGCACATCCATCGAGCCCGGAACAACGATCCCTGGCACAGAGGATTTGCGGCCTCGTAGAATGTGTGCGGCATTGCGTAAATCGCTTAGGCGTGCGTTGGTACAAGAGCCAATGAAGACGCGGTCAATTTTGATTTGATCAAGAGGCTGCCCAGGTGTCACGCCCATGTACTGCATTGCGGCGATGACGCTTGCGTCTCCGTTACGCACCTCTGGTACACAGGCTGTGATGGGCAGCGCCTGCTCAGGGCTTGTTCCCCAAGTGACCATCGGTGATAACGCACTCACATCGATTGAGAGCGTGCGCTCGTAATAGGCGTTGTCGTCGGAGTGGAGTTGGCGCCAGTCGTTGATGGCGGCATCCCACTGGGCGTGTTGCGGGGCGAAAGGGCGTCCATATAGGTATTGAAATACGGTGTCGTCTGGCGCCATGATGCCAAAGCGCGCTCCGGCTTCAATGGTCATGTTGCACATGGTTAAACGGTCGTCGATTGTGAGGGCCTGCAGCGCCGAGCCACAGTATTCAATCGCTTGGCCCGTCGCACCTGAAGCACCTAACAGGGCGATGACCGCAAGAATAATATCTTTTCCACTCACGCCTGCCGCGGGTGTGCCCTGTAACTCGATCCGTGTGCAACCAGGCTTGGTTTGCCAAAGCGACTGGGTCGTCAAAATGTGACAGCTCTCAGACTGTCCCACTCCAAACGCGATTGCGCCGAACGCGCCGTGAGTGGAGGTATGACTGTCACTGCACGTTAGGGTGGATCCAGGCAGTGAGATGCCTTGCTCTGGTCCGACGACATGCACGATGCCTTGGCGGGGATCCTTAATCGAAAAATAATTTGAACGACTCCAGCGCATGTTCTCGTCAAACTTGAGAATCATCTCGGTTACCTCTTGGGTAACCGCGTCTTCCGGATTTCGGCTTGTCGTTGGCACATAATGATCGGCCACACCAAAAATTTGCCTAGGGTTTTTGACACGAAGGCCCCGTTCTTTCAGTTGCGCAAATGCGTGAAAGGAGCCTTCGTGAACGATGTGTCGATCGATATAAAGCAGCGAGGGGCCAGGGGAGCGCTCGACGATGACGTGGCGCGCCCAGATTTTCTCGAACAGGGATTCAGGCTGCTTTTCTAAATGTTTTGCCATGGTTGCTCAAGCCGTTGCTTTTCCTTTGGTGGACGTAAGGTGTGCATCTGTTTTTGAGGGGACGGGGTCGATGTGCGTCATGAGATTCAACACGCGATGTCTTTGCATCACCGCTTGACGTGCGGCCAGACCAATGTCGTGCCCGACTTCAACGGTGAGGTAGGCATCGACTTCAATATGCGCATCGACAAGGATCATATCCCCCATCTTGCGCGTGCGCACATCATGAACGCCGAGTACACCTGGTGTTTGCATCAGAGTGGCGGTGATGGCGATGACTTCCTGCTCGTCTGCCGAGCGATCCATCAGGTCATGAAAGGCGCTCGAGCCGAACTTCCAGCCCATCTTGCAGATCATTAAGCCCACGAACAAGGCAGCGATAGGGTCGAGGATCGGGTAGCCAAGAAGGTTGCCGATGATCCCGATTGCTACAACGAGTGACGACGCGGCATCTGAACGTGCATGCCAAGCATTGGCAACCAACATACTGGATTTAACTTGCTTGGCCACGCGCAACATGTAACGAAACAACAGTTCTTTTAAGACGAGCGCGGCGACAACGACCCACAGCGCAGAGGCATGCACGGTTTGGATGGAGTCGGGATCCTTTAGTTTTTCTAATGAGGCCCACAGCATGCCTAGCGCAACGGAAACCAGCAGGGCGCCTAGAAACACGGAGGCAGCGGTTTCGAAGCGCTGGTGCCCATAGGGATGCTCTGGGTCTGCATCCTTCTGACCATGGTGGCTCGCAAAGAGCACAACAAAATCACCAATCAGATCAGACAGGGAGTGGATGCCGTCTGCGATCAATCCTTGTGACTTGGCCGAGATGCCGACCAGAATCTGGGTAATTGACATGACGGTATTGACTGCCACGCTCACCCAAGTACTTTTGTCTGCAGCCCGCTTACGTTGCTCCGGGGTGAAACTGGAGTCTTCACTATCATCTTGCAGATCAGCCGGATTCATTTTTTGGGAGCTTAAAAAGCGTTGAATGCAAGGCCACTATCGTAGCATTTGACAGGGTTTCCTTAGGAAAAACTTATATTTGCCGCGTCAGTGTCCGGTATGATTGACCTTTTGCGCGGCATGCTCGCCTGTCGCCTGTTTCTGGACCAAGGAGTTATCGAATGAAAGCCGTGTTTATTGACGCAAACCCCTCTTTGGCAGACGTTGCGCAACGGCTACACCAACCCGATGACATCCCCTACGTCATTAACCGACAGGCTGACATCACGCCAGAGCAAATCCCTGCGGTTATGGGTGATGCACAGATCTTAATTGTTGACCACACGTCGGTCCCGACAGCAGTCGCACGCCAATGCAAAAACCTGAAACACATTGTTTTTCTTGGTACAGGTGCGCGTTCGTATATGAACCCCGAGGAGCTTGCCGAGGTGGGCATTGAGGTGCACATCATCAAGGGTTATGGCGATACGGCGGTGGCTGAATGCGCCTTTGCCTTGATGTGGGCGAGCGCTAAAGGGTTCGCGCTGATGGATCGCGGCATGCGCGCGGGCAAATGGCTACGAACCGATGCCGTGCAGCTAACCGGTAAGACGCTGGGTTTGATTGGCTTTGGCGGCATTGCGGCCGAAATGGCTCGTCTCGCGCTAGGCGCGGGCATGGAGGTACTCGCCTGGAACCGCACGCCCAAAGTCCACGCTGGCGTTCAATTCGTGGACCTGGATGAATTACTGCGTCGCAGCCGTGTGATTTCATTACATCTGCTTCTGAATGATGAAACCCGTGGCTTTGTATCCCGCGAGCGAATCGCGAAGATGCAGGATGGTGTGATCTTGATCAATACCGCACGTGGAGCGGTGATCGACGAAGCCGCCTTGCTTGAGGGGCTTGCTTCCGGGAAGGTCGGACATGCCGGGTTAGATGTGTTTGATATCGAGCCGCTCCCAAAAGATCACGCCTTTACCAAGGTCGAGAATGTCACGTTGTCTGCCCATTCGGCGTTCCGCACGCCCGAGGCGAGTGATAACTTAATCGAAGCCTCTTTGAATCACTGCCGCCGGATTTCTGGTCAGGGCAAAATTCGTTAATCGGAGATTTATATGAATAACATCGTGCACAAGTTTAAATTTGCAGCCGCTGTGGCATTGACGGCGTTCTCAGCGACTACCTTCGCGCAGTCTGATGCGTGGCCGAGCCGGGCGATCACGATCATTGGCGGCTTTCCAGGAGGCGCAGGGACCGACATTTACGCCCGCAAGCTAGGTGATTTGCTCACGAAGTCCCTAAATGTCCCCATCGTTGTTGACAGTAAGACTGGGGCGGGCGGCAATATTGCCTCCGATCTCGTGGCGCGCTCGGCGCCCGACGGCTATACCTACTTGCTCGGTACAGCCGGTACGCATGCGATTAATGCAGCGCTTTATAACAAGCTGAGTTTCGATGTTGAGCGGGACTTTACGCACATCGCCTTATTGGGCGATGTACCCAATGTCTTGCTGATCAATCCTAAAAAACATCCGGATATAAAAACTTGTGCTGATTTGTTGGCAGCGGTTCGCGCAAAGCCGGGATCCTTCAATTACTCCTCTACCGGTAATGGCGCCTCCACGCATCTGTCCGCTGCGCAGTTCGCGAATGCGGCAAAAATAGATATTGTGCACGTGCCCTACCGTGGGCAAGGGCCAGCGATGTCTGCCTTGTTAGGCGGCGACGTTGATCTGTTCTTCAATCAAAGTGCCCCAGCGATTGCATCGGTAAAAGGCGGACGCACGATGGCGTTGGCCGTCACGAGTTCGCAACGCTTGGCCGCTCTGCCGGATGTGCCAACCGCCGCTGAAGCCTGCAAGTTGCCTGGTTTTGAAAGCAGCACCTGGTATGGCCTGTTTGGCCCCGCAAAGTTACCCGCTGAGGTCGCGAAAAAAATGAGCGATGCGGTCTTGAAGATCGTCACCACACCTGAGTTTAAGACGTGGCTGATCGATACGCAGGGCATTACGCCTGCGGCCGACTCTAGCCCTGCCGCGTTTATGCGCGTGCATCAGGCAGATATAAAAAAATGGGCTGAGATCGTGAAGGTCTCCGGCGCTAAGGTAGATTGAGTATAATTTGCGGAAAACTAAGTTAATCCCATTTGTAAGATATATGGCTTATATACTTGATAATAAAGGTAAGTTTTCATTACTCATTCTATTGTCAAGCATAGGGATCCTTTCTGGATGTATGGTGGGGCCGGATTTCGCACGTCCCGACTCTAAAGTACAGACTCAGTTCAGTCAGCCCAGCAAATCTGAGTTCACCGAAGAGATTCCCACGCATCCGGGTACGTCATTGAATCCGGTTCAGTGGTGGTTGGCCTTTAAAGACCCGACCTTATCGACCTTGCTCGCACGTGCAGCCAAGGATAATTTATCCCTGCAAAATGCTGCCTTAAGGATTTATCAAGCACGTGCCTCGCTTGGGGTTGCGGATGCGACCTTGCTCCCGACCGTGGGCCTCGGGGGGAGTGCGGCACGGACAAACCAGCCTTCTGCGCTCACCCAGGCGACAGGCGCTTCTCCCTACTCGAACTCTCAAAGTCTGATCGTGCAAGCGAATTGGGAAATCGACTTTTGGGGCAAGTACCGACGCGGAATACAAAGCGCTAGTTCGTCACTGATTGCGACGGCTGCCGCGTTTTATGCTGCGGACACCTCACTTGCCTCAGAAGTTGCTAATACTTATATCAGCATACGCAATTACGAAGCACTCTACGGAGTAGCCACAACAAACTTGGCACTCCAAGCCGAGAGTTTGCGGATTGCGCAATCCCGTTACAAGAACGGTGCGACATCGCTCCTGGATCTGAGTCAGGCGCAGTCGCAGTACGAACAAACAAAGGCCGATATTCCTGCCATCATCGCTTCATTAAAGAAGTCGCAATACGCAATGAGTTTGCTATTGGGTGAGTTGCCCAACTATTACGAAGAGAATTTTGGCAAGTCCAAAGGTACGATCACGCCGCCACGCAGCTTAGAAGTGGGAATCCCCAAAGACCTGTTGCGGCGACGTCCCGATGTCTTGCAAGCCGAGTATGCAGCGGCCGCCCAATCCGCGCTGATCGGGGTCAATGTTGCTGCGCTTTACCCAAGCTTCTCTTTGAGTGGTTATTTTGGGTTTCAAAATGCGACCTTCAACAACTCAAGCCAAGGCAGTTTGTTCTCTTGGGATAACCGTAACACGTCGATTTCTGGCAGCTTCATGTTTCCGCTCTTTTATCGTGGCGCGATCGTGAATCAAATCCGGGTTCAGGATGCCGTGTTTCAACAAAGTGTGTTGACGTATCAAAATCAAGTGCTGTTAGCCCAAAAAGAAGTGGAGGATGCGTTGATTTCGATCTCCACCACGCGCAGCTCTGCGGAAGATCTAAAAAAGTCTGTGACTGCAGCTCAACAAGCTGCATCGCTTGCGCTTGATCGATATAAGGCTGGTCAGAATGACTACAACACGGTGATCATCGCGCAGCAGCAGTTACTGGCGGTTCAGAACAGCTTGGTGCAGACGACTACGAATAATTTGCTTGGGTACGTCGCAGCCTTCAAGGCGTTGGGGGGAGGTTGGTCTGGTGACATGGCGATGCCGCAGCTGCCGACACAATTGGTACAGACCATGCAAGCGCGAACAGACTGGGGTCGTGCACTCAACGACCCGTCTGATTTGAGATTAGTGAAGTCCAGCGAGACGATCAAATGAACATGATGATGACCAAACCACTACATTCTGCGCTAAGGGGATGCAGCGTAATGCTCGCTTGCCTGGTATTGATAGGTTGTAAACCAGCCGCGCAAGCTCCGGTGGCAGCGCCTGCCAAAGTGACCGTTGCAAAGCCGGTACAGCAAAGTGTTCGGAGTTATGAGTTATTTGATGGAAACGTCTCGGCTTTGCTGTCTGTTGATTTAGTCGCTCGGGTGCCGGGGTATTTAACCAAGATTGAATTTGCTGACGGTGCCTTTGTCAAAAAAAATCAACTACTTTTTGTGATTGAGCAGGATCAGTATATTCAGCAGGTCAATTTAACGAAGGCTGTTTTTGCCGAGGCTAAGATTGAGATCAATCGTCAAAAGGCCTTGCTAAAAGACAACGCGACGTCTCAGGCGTCTGTGGATAAAGCGAACTCCGCATATCTGCAAGCAGAGGCGAACGTTAAGCTTGCTGAATTAAACCTTGGTTACACAGAAGTGCGTGCGCCTTTTGATGGACTGATGGGTCGGCATTTGATCGATATCGGGAACTATCTCGGCTCTAGTCCGCAGGGCGTCAAGCTTGCGACGATCCAGAAAATCAATCCGATCTATGTTTATTTCTCGATCAACGAGCGAGACTTATTGAAGTTTAAGAACACGGTTGGCAGTGCTGATCAGCGTAAGTCCATGGTCAATAAGCTTCCTGTCTCGGTAGCACTGCAAGGCGAAGAGGGCTACCCGCATCCTGGGGTCTTAGACTTTGCCGCCAATTTGTTGAACACCTCGACGGGTTCGCTGCAATTACGCGCAGAGCTTCCTAACGAACGGGTGAATCTGCTGCCGGGGTTATATGCCAAGGTAAAAGTTGAGTACGGCGAGCCGCGTGAAGCCATACTTGTACCCAATGCGACGATTCAGTCGGATCAACAGGGTGACTATGTGTATCTTGTTGATGAGGCTAATAAAGCGGAGCGACGCAACGTCAAACGTGGCCAACGTTTTAGTCATCTGATTGAGATTACAAGTGGCATTAAATCCAGTGACACAATCATTGTGAATGGGTTTATCAATGTCAAGCCTGGGCAGGTCGTTTCTGCTGAGACCACCACCTTAAAGCCACATTCTCGCTAGTGCGCGCAGACCGGATTCATCATGCTTTCTAAATTTTTCATCGAGCGGCCAGTACTCGGTAATGTGATCGCTTTGATCACGATGCTGATCGGTGCGGTATCGATTTTTTCGTTGCCGATCGCGCAATACCCCCCTATGACGCCACCGACCGTACAGGTCACCACCATGTGGCCGGGCGCGAGCGCATCTTTGGTGCAGCGCTTGGTGGCGAGCAACATTGAGAATCAGGTCAATGGCGTAGAGAACATGCTCTACATGCAGTCTGATTCAACGAATGACGGACGCTATGCGCTGACGGTGACATTTCAAGTTGGGACGGATCCCAATATGGCGCAAGTCACGGTGCAGAACCGTGTGGCCATCGCCTTGGCGGCTTTGCCGGCGGCGGTGCAAAAGCAGGGCGTCACCACCAAAGTACAGTCCACAGCGATCTTGCAGTTTGTTACGTTGACCTCCAGTAATCCCGAACATGATGCATTGTTCCTGAGTAACTTTGCAAACTTACAGTTACAAAATCGTTTGGCACGTATTCCAGGTGTTGCCGCCGCTAACGTGTTTGGCGTGGGTAATTACAGTATGCGAATCTGGTTAGACCCGGCTCAGCTTGAGATGCGCGGGTTGTCACCCACGGATGTGTCGACCGCCATTAGCCGTCAAAACGTCATGCTTGCAGCCGGTCAGGTCGGTGCGCCACCTGTTCCGATGGGGCAGGATTTTCAACTCACCTTGAATGTCACGAGTGCACTCGATACGCCCGAGCAGTTTGAGCAGATTCTGCTTAAAGTCAACGAGCAAGGTGAGACCACGCGCCTGAGAGACGTCGCACGCGTCGAAATGGGAAGTCAGAACTACAGTCAGTTTTTTCGTCTAGACGAAAAGCCTGCTGGCGGGATTGCGATCTATCAGCAACCGTCGGCTAACGCGATCGATGTGGCCAAGGCAGTGAAGGCGGAGCTTGAGACGGTATCTAAATCGTTTCCGAAAGAAATCAAATGGGAAATACCTTTTGATACAACCATGTTCGTCTCAGCATCCATCAAAGAGGTCTATCACACGCTCTTTGAGGCGGGTATTCTTGTTCTGCTGGTGATCATGCTGTTTTTGCAAGACTGGCGCGCGACGCTTGTTCCTGCCACAACGGTTCCCGTCACGATTATCGGAGCGTTTGCCTGCATGGCAGGCATGGGCTTCTCTATTAATTTATTGACACTTTTTGCCATCGTTCTCTGTATTGGCATTGTGGTGGATGACGCTATTGTGGTGGTGGAGGGCGTCGCGAAAAAAGTCGAGCATGGAGAAACACCACGGCAGGCTGCTATCAATGCGATGAACGAACTTTTAGGGCCGATTATCGGTATCACCCTGGTCCTGATGGCCGTGTTTTTGCCCGCATCCTTTATTGCTGGGATTACGGGTCAAATGTATCGGCAGTTTGCGCTGGTCATTGCTGCGACAGCGCTCATCAGTGGTATTAACGCTGTGACGCTTAAGCCTACCCAAGCCGCGCAGTTCATTACCCCTAAAGCACCGAATGCAAAGAAAAATTGGTTTTTTGCCAAGTTCGATTATTACTTTGAAAAGATTTCAAACTGGTACGCCGGTTTAATGCATGTTTTGATGGCCCATCGCAAGACCACCTCACTCGTTGGCGGGTTGCTCATCGTCGCGGCGATCGTTGGTTTGATTCGTTTGCCGACAGGTTTCATTCCCAACGAAGATCAAGGGTATCTAGTGGTATCGGTGCAGTTACCGGATGCCTCGGCGCTTGAGCGGACCCAGTTAGGCATGGCCTTAGTCGTTAAGGAACTTGAGAAGGTTCCTGGGGTTGATCGCGTCGTCTCGATCGGAGGCGTCAATGCACTGAGTAATAACAGTTCGCAATCGAACACCGGTGTGATGTATGTGATCTTGAAGTCCTGGGAGGACCGTGGAAAGGCCAAAGGGCAAGATTTGAAGTCGATTTATATTGGGATGACTCAAGCATTAAAGAACGTTCAGGAAGTCACGGCTCAAGTCCTGCTTCCGCCCGCAATCCCAGGGTTGGGACTATCAGGCGGCTTTCAAATGCAGTTGCTCTTGACTGACGGCAGCAATAACTTCAAAACCCTTGAGGCAGCCACTGAACAGTTCCTTGAGGCCGCGCGCAAGTTACCCGAAATACAGGGCATCTTTACGCCGTTCCGCAATAACGTCCCTCAGTTGAAGTTAACCTTTAACGCGACAAGAGCAGAGACGCTCGGTGTTTCGCTCGGCGATGCCTACGATGCGCTGCAGGCCTCCGTCGGATCGACCTATGTGAATCAATTTTTTAAGTTTGGACAGACGTATCAGGTTTTCTTGCAAGCCGATGGAAAAAGCCGGATGACTGCGGATCAGATTAGTCGCATCTACGTAAAGAACAAGTCCGGCAATATGGTGCCGTTGGGATCCTTTATTGAGATTATTGAGACCACAGGCCCGGCGATTGCTTCTCAATACAATATTTACCCCACTGCAGCGGTGCTCGGTGCGGCAAATGCTGGCTACAGTTCGGGGCAGGTGATTACCGCGCTTGAGAAACTCGCTGTAACGAATCTTCCTGAGTCGGTGACCTATCGCTGGACCGCAATGTCATACCAAGAGAAGCTGGTTGGAAATACCGTAGCACTCGTCTTTGCATTGTCGATCTTGCTTGTCTATCTTGTGCTTGCTGGTCAGTATGAGTCCTGGTCAGCGCCGATTTCGGTCATTTTGGCGGTGCCCCTTGCGCTAGTCGGCACTGTGATCGCCTTATTTATGACTGGTTTACCTAATAATATTTACGTCCAAATCGGCTTGGTGTTGATGATCGCGCTTGCCTCCAAGAACGCAATTTTGATTGTTGAAGTGGCGCTCGAAGAGTGTAAGAAGGGTTTGTCACCCGTGGAGGCAGCACTCAAGGCCTCGCATGAGCGTTTTCGACCCATCGTCATGACTTCGATTGCGTTCATTTTGGGCGTTGTGCCGCTGTTAACCTCGTCTGGCGCTGGTGCGGCCTCTAGAGTGTCGATTGGCATCACGGTGTTCAGTGGCATGATTGCGTCAACATGCTTGGCGGTGGCGCTCGTTCCCGTATTTTTTGTTGAGATTCAGAATATGACGCTGAAGCGACAGGCGAAGCGCGAGCAGAAAGCGCTTGCAGGATCAACGATCGATAAGATAAAGGAGTAAAAATGGCTCAGTCAATTCAAGCGGGTGATGCAGTCGGATTGATCGGATTAGGTGTCATGGGACGCGGTGTCGCCCTGAACTTGATCAAATCTGGCTTTAAAACGTACGGACGCGACGTCAATCCCGAATCGCTTAAGTGGCTCGAGTCTGTGGGCGGCATTGCAGCCAAGGATGCTCAAGAATTAGCCGCGCACTGCCAGGTGGTGGTCAGTTTCGTCGTCAATGATAAGCAGACTGAGGATGTTTTATTCGGACAGAATGGCTTGGCGTCGCTACTGAAGCCAGACTCCGTGTTCATCGCTTGCAGCACGATGCCACCAAAGTATGTACATGCTTTGGCTGCGCGCCTAGCAGCGAAGAAGATCCATTTGGTCGATGCGCCCGTGAGCGGTGGACAGGCCGGGGCTCTCAAGGGTTCGCTGACTGTGATGTTGGCAGGTGACCCTGTTATTTGTGAGCGTGTACATCCAGTTCTGTCTAGTTTCGGTGGAAAGATTTTCCCACTCGGCGCTGAACATGGCAAAGGTAGTCAGATGAAAGTCATCAATCAGCTTCTGTGTGGTGTGCACATCGCTGCGGCCGCTGAAGCCCTGTCTATGGCGCAGCAGAGTGGTCTGCCCTTGGATACCTCTCTTGAAATTCTGAAGAGTGGGGCCGCATCGAGTTGGATGCTGGGTGATCGTGGCCCGCGTATGGTGACGCAAGATTTCGATACGGTCACCTCAGCGGTCGATATTTTTGTTAAGGATATGAGTCTGGTGCTCGACAGTGCGCGTGAAGGGAAGTTTCCCGCATCGATGGCACACGCAGCGTATTTGCAATTTATCAAAGCGAGTGCAGACGGACTCGGCAAGTTAGACGATGCCGCAGTGATGCGCAATTACGATAAAAAATAACCATTGTTTTTAGGATAGGGCAATCATGGCAAGAATACCGTACGCCGATTTAAACAACCCAGAAGCTAAACCACTTGTTGAGCGTATCGTTGCAGAGCGGGGCGGTGTCCTGCATCTCTATCAGATGCTGCTGCATAGCCCCCCAGTTGCGAGCGGCTGGTTGAATTATCTAACGGCGATTCGTCAGCAAAGCACACTCAGTGGTGCTTTGCGCGAATTAGTCATTATGCGTATCGCCATATTGAATGGCGCGCCCTACGAGGCGGAACAGCATGCGCCCATCGCACTCAAAGAAGGTGTGACCCAAGCGCAACTCAATGAACTCGCGACGTGGCAAGACTCGACACTGTTTGATGCGACACAGCGCGCGGTGCTCGGCTATACAGATGCTATGACCCGAGACATACATGTTTCACCCGAGATATTTGCGACGGTTAAAGCTGTCATGAGCGATAGATTGCTCGTTGAGTTGACTGCCACGGTAGGTGCCTACAACATGGTGTCGCGCTTTCTAGAAGCGTTGCAGATTCACTCGCACGATCCGCGCTAGCGCTTGGCGTGGAGCCAGTCCGCTCGGTTGATGACTGGTTTGAACGGTGTCTCGGCAGCTGACTGTACGCACAGCGCAACGAGGTGTTGTCGGCCAATTTGCTCTTGCCAGAACGTCCATTTTTTTTGACTTAGCTCGGGATCATCGACACGAAGTAGCCTCGGTGCTTGTTGTGGTGAACCCGGCGCAAACGCGAAAGACTCTAAGGGGCAAGACAGCCCCATTCCGATGGCTTTGATATACGATTCTTTTAGCGTCCAATACTCAAGAAATCTGACTGGCTGCTTGGCATGAGGCTGGCTGATGAGTTCCCTTACTTCTTCCGGTGCAAAGAATCGTTCAGCGATATCTGTGTTCGTCTCTTGGCGATCGAGGTTCTCGACATCGATTCCTACTTCCCGATTTATCGCGAGTGCGAGCACAGCCATCCCTTGGGTATGCGAAAGGTTGAACTGGATATCTAGATTTGAGTCAGGGTTCGCAAGATGTGGTTTGCCGTATGCATTGAGACCAAACAGCCATTGTGCCGGCGAACGGTCGACTAATCGGCTTAATGCACCTCGCAGCAAGGCATGACTCACTAAGTAGGTATGACGATGTTTGTCAAACCTAAACCGATCATGGTTGGCGCGTTCGTCTGGCGATAACCAAGAAAGAAACTCTGCACAGCGCACCGTATCGGTTAGAGATTCAGGCTCAATATGCCAGATCAAGACGCCTTCAAAGGCGATGGGCAGAGTTGATTGCTGCAATCGCTTAGTCAGCCTTGATGTTTGCTTTAAGTACGAGATCTTGATACGCGGTGAGCTGTGATTGTATGTATTGCCCAAATGCCGCGGGACTCGGGCTGGGTGCGATCTCGATGCCGAGTGCAATGAACCGTTTTTGAATATCTTGAGAGGTCAAGATCTTACTGAGCTCGGTGTGTAGTTTGTTGATGATTGCTTGTGGGGTTCCGGCCGGCGCAAAGATCCCGTTAAAGGTTGAGTCGTTAAATCCTTTGAGACCTGATTCGTCCAAGGTGGGTACTTCGGGCAAAATAGGCGAGCGAGTTTTACTTGTGACACCTAAAGCAATGAGCTTTCCTTCTTTGACATACTTTGCCGAGGTACTGACTTGGTCAAACATAAAAGGGATTTGACCCCCTAATAGATCGATCATTGATTGCGCGTTACCTTTGTAAGGAACGTGTAGGTATGACACCTTTGCTGCGTCGCTAAAGAGCTCAGCGGCAATATGGCCAGTCGAGCCATTGCCAGATGACGCATAGGCCATGCTGTTGGGTTGTGCCTTCGCAAGCGCAATGAATTCTTTGAGTGTTCGCACCTTAACTTTGTCGGGGTTGACGACCAACACCATTGGGATCTGACAGGTTAAGGTGATTGGGATGAAGTCTTTGAGCGGATCATATCCAGCATTTTTGACGAGAATCGAAGCCGTTACAAAGGTGGTGGAGTGCGCGAGTAGTGTGTAGCCATCGGCAGGAGACTTCGCGACAAGATTGGTACCGAGCAGACTGCTCGCGCCAGGACGGTTTTCAACGATCACCTGTTGTCCAAGCGCCTTAGACAGAGGTTCTGCGATGCTACGCGCCACGATGTCTACATTGCCTCCGGGGGCAACGGGGACGATTAATCTAATCGGTCGATTCGGGTAGTTAGCGGCCTCCTGCGCAACACTGCAGAGCGTGACGAGGCAAAGCGAAAGGCCAGCGAGGAGTCGTTTCATGAATCTTCCTTCAACAAGAGATCAAAAGTCGTACAAGCGTGCAGGGTTATCAACCAATATTTTCTTTGCGATGTCTTTCGTGCCTGCCCAACGGACGACACGTTGGATCGCGGCGACGTTGTCCTCTGGGTGTGCTTTTTCAATGACGTCTGGGCTGCGAACAGTGCCTTTAGGCGGAAACGGATGTGGCCAATCCGTTCCCCAAAGCATGCGGTCTGGGTTCGCCGCAATCAGGGCTTGTGCGAAAGGGTCGAGATCCGTGTAATTGAGTTCTTCGGATACACGATACCCAGCGGAGAGCTTGACGTACACTTTTCCAGATCGAACCAAGGACAAGAGGGCATCAAAGCCGGGCTGATTAAGGCCTGCCTTGGCATTGAGTCGACCAAAATGGTCGATCACAACGGTTGCCGCCGATTGCATAATCGTATCGTACAGACCGGTGATGACACCTAGATTGGTATACATCTGAATGTGCCAGCCGAGCGGGGCGACCTGCTTGGCGGTGCGCAAAAGCTGCTCTTGTGCAACGCTGGGATCGTTCTGCCCGATGGTCTCCAGGTTGAGGCGCGTGCCACGAACGCCGCCTTGATGCAGGGTATTGAGCATCTCAGTGCTCGTCGTGTCGCTAATGACCGCGACACCGCGCGCGCTCCTGCCGATCGTGCGCATCGCCCAGAGCAGCGAAGAATTGTCGTCTCCATAGGGGCTTGGATGGACGATGACAACTCGCTCGACTCCGATACGACGATGCATGGCTAAAAGACTCTCGACAGTCGCCGTATCGGGCGTGTAGTGTCTATTGCCTGCGAAGGGAAACTGTGAGGCGGGCGGGAACACATGCGTATGACAGTCGCAGATGCCTCCAAGGCCGTAAGGAGGGATCGCCAAGGCATCCGTAGTAGACGGCTGATTCATGAAAAAATCCTCAGGAGGCGTAATGTGGATAGCCGCCGGGTTCAGCATCGAGTAGACGCAACATGGCATGCCATTCGAGCTCACCATAGGGGCGACGCACGTTAGGCTGATACAAATGGGCCGACTTCTCCAGGACTTCATTGGAGGGAAGGGCGAGTTGTGTCCCTGCCGCCATCGCATCGACTTGGGCACGGCATGACATCTCTAATTGGTACATCAGGTTGAACGCCTGAGGCACCGATGCACCGCTTGTGAGAAGTCCATGGTTACGCAAAATCATTGCGTTATGTGCACCTAAGTCCTTGACGAGCGCTTCACGTTCTGCAAGATCGACCGCAGGGCCTTCGAAGTCGTGATAACCGATGTGATTATTGAAGCGGCTAGCAGTTTGTGTCATGGGCAGCAGACCGCAGGACATTGAAGACACCGCCATCCCTGCGCGCGTGTGGGTATGGATCACGCACTGCACGTCGGGCCGTGCTGTATGAATACAGCCATGGATCACATAACCAGATTTATTGATGCCGTAATCCGTATCGGGCTTGCGCACGATCTCGCCTTCGACGGTGATCCGTACCAAGCTCGACGCGGTGATCTCTTTGTAAAGCAAGCCGTAGAGATTGATGAGCAGGTCTTCCGTACCGGGGATACGTGCCGTGATGTGGTTATAAATCATGTCGGTCATGCCGTACTTATCCATGAGCCGGTAGCAGGCCGCAAGCGTGACGCGTGTCTCCCATTCCTCAGGGCTGACCTTGCCCTTTAAGGGCTCGAACTGCGTGGAAAACTTACCGGCCATGATGGTCTCCAAAAGAGTATTTTGGCCAATAGTAAACCTTTGGCCAGTGGTGCACTAGTTGTTCGCGTGAGCGTCGCTTAAACAGGCGGCGCAACAATTATGTCAGCGGCGTCAAGCGGTTGTGATTGGTGAAATTGCTTAATGTTACGAAACATATGGCCGACAATATGCGGCACATTGTCAAACACGCCACCCGCAGAGTGTGGAGTGGCAACCACCTGATCCATGTGAAACAAGGGATTGCTGGCGCTTGGCGGCTCGCCGCTAAAGGTATCAAGGCCAGCGCCGGATAACTGCCCCGTGCGTAAGGCGTCGATCAGATCTACTTCGTCAATCAGTTCGCCACGTGCAGTATTGATCAGAATTGTACCGCGTTTCATTTTGTTAAATGTCACGCGATTAAAGAGTTGTCGTGTTTCTGGCGCAAGGGGCGCATGTAGACTGAGCAAGTCACTTTGCGCGAGCAAGGTGTCAAAATCGACGTACTCCGCACGGAACTGACGTTCTATTTCCGGTGCAACGCGCCTTCGACTGTGATACAGAATCCTGACATCAAAACCGCTCAAGCGCTTCGCGACAAAGCGCGCGATATTGCCAAAGCCAAACAGGCCTATTGTTTTTCCATCGAGCATCGAACATACCGTTCGCAGTTCTGTGGCAATCCATTTGCCTTCCTGTAGGCTGCGATGTGCAAGCGGCAAACGTCTTGAGGTCGCTAGCATCAACATCAGAGTGTGCTCAGACACAGGGATGGAGGTTGCCCCTGCCGTAATAGCGACCGTTACGCCCGCTCGACGAGCAGCATCTAAGTCGATCTTGTCTACGCCAATTCCCCATTTTTGAATCAGTTTGAGTTTTGGTGCGCGCGCAATCAGTTCGGCGGTGACATAGGTGCCTACGGCCATGATGACGCAGGCCTCTGGCACCAACTTGCGATGCTCTACTTCTTCATTGGTCTGGGCAAAGGCGATGGTGAATCCATCCGGCAGCAACGCGCGTACGACGTCACGCGTGGGTTCGGCCAAAGGTGTTAAAAAAGCGATGTGCTGCGCCATAGTCGAATGTATTTTTTGCGTCTATTGAAGTTGCTCAGGCAGCTTGAATTCACCGCGTTCTACGAGCAAGCTCTTTATATCTTTCTTAACAATTTTTCCGTAGCCCGATTTAGGCATGACATCCCAGAAAAAAAACTCACGTGGCCAGCGATACTTGGCGCAGCGCCCGTCGAGATGTCCGAGTAACTCGGCTTCGCTCACCGCAGGCATTCCATCGCGACGCACGATGACCGCGATGCCTATTTCCCCCCACTTGGGATCGGGCATACCTACGATTGCCACTTCCGCCACAGCGGGATGCGTGAGCAATACCTCTTCGACTTCCTTCGGGTACACGTTTGAGCCACCAGAAATATACATATCTGATTCACGGCCGGTGATGTAGAGCAGCCCTCGATCATCCATTTTTCCGAGATCGCCGGTGTGAAACCATCCTCCGCGCAACGCTTTTTGTGTTGCCTCTTCGTTACCGTAGTACCCCGCGAAGACGGCGGGCCCACGCACACAGATTTCACCTATTTCGCCGCGCGCAAGCTCTTGCATCCTATCGTTCAGAATCGCGACTTCCATCCCCACGCGCGGACGTCCGCACGAACCAATGTTCGCATTCGGATCGGTATCGTCAGCGCTATGCATATCGGGAGGCAAGACAGTGATGTTTCCGGTTACTTCCCCAAGTCCAAAGTACTGCACGAGGACCTTGCCGAGCTTTTCTAATGCGCGCTTTTGATCCGCCCGATACATTGGCGCCCCAGCGTAGATGACGTAACGTAACGAGCTGTGGTCGTATTCGTCCACCGCGGGGTGTTCAACCAACATTTTGATGATGGTCGGGACGGTAAAAAGGTTAGTGACCTGATAGCGTTCCACACACGCCCAAAACATAGCGGGATCAAATTTCTCGCTTGGCATCAGAATGGTGGCGGCACCGCGTGCAACGTTTAGCAATGCATGGATGCCCGCACCATGTGAGAGCGGCGCGACTGCGATTGAACAATCGCGTTCCGTTGTGCCCGGAATCAGATCGGCCAAATGATTGTTCACGACAAAGGCCATTTGGCCGTGCGTCAAAATTCCTGCTTTAGGTTTTCCGGTCGTGCCTGAGGTGTAGAAAAACCATAAAGGATCATCATACTGAACTGTTTCTGTCCATTCCGGTGCGCAGGCGTGTGCTGTGATGAGCGTCTCGTAGGACAGTTCTCCTGGGCGCGGCGTACCGATCACAATGACATGCTTGAGCGTCTTGGACGCTTCTTTTACTGCATCGGTATGGGCGTGAAAGATGTCTTCAACAACCATCGCGACTGCGCCACTTGAGGCGCCAAGATACGCAACCTCTGGGGGGGTTAGCCTAAAGTTTGTTGGTACCCAGACGCAGCCGAGCTTAAAGGCAGTCCAACAATTTTCAAACGTCTGAAGGCTATTGCGTGACTGCAAAAGTAGGCGATCGCCTTTTTTAATCCCCAGACTACGCAATGCCGCAACCATTGCGTTGACACGTTGATTGAGTTGCTCCCACGTCCACGAAGCATCACCTTGGATGAGCGCTCGATGGTTGGGGTAAAGCTGGGCCGTATGCGTGAGCAAACGACCTAGGTTCATCGACTGCGCATCGTTCACACGGACTCCAACACGCTCAGGTAATTCGCAACAGACGCGCCACCCATATTGAATACGGCACCGGTGCGCGCATTCTTGATCTGCATATCGCCCGCCAAACCTGAGAGCTGCATCGCTGCCATCACATGTTGCGAGACGCCCGTGGCACCAATTGGATGTCCGCGTGACTTCAGGCCGCCAGAGGGATTGACGGGCAGCTTGCCTTGTTTGGTCGTGACGCCGTCCAGAATGACGCGCGCGCCCTGGCCTTGGGGCGCTAAGCCCATCGCTTCGTACTCAAGCATTTCAGCAATCGTGAAACAATCGTGGGTTTCAACAAAACCAAGGTCATCGAGTGTCAGAGTTGCGTCACTGAGTCCTTTCTTCCAGGCAAGGGCGGCGCCTTCAAATCGCGTCGGATCACGACGCGACAAGGGCAGAAACTCGTTGACATGGGTGCGTGAGCGCCAACGCACGGCGGGTACTTTTGCGCCTGGAAGCGGTTCGTTCGATAACACCAAAGCGGCCGCACCATCGGACACTAAGGAACAGTCAGAGCGCTTGAGGGGACCTGCCACGAAAGGATTCTTGTCTGACGGGTTCCGACAGAAGTCAAAGCCTAAATCTCGGCGCATGTGAGCGTAGGGATTATGAACGCCATTCGCATGGTTCTTGGCAGAGATCGCGGCCAGCGCATCGGACTGATCTCCGTAGCGTTTGAAATATTCCGTGGCGATCTGGCCGAAGACCCCAGCAAACCCGCCTTCTGTATGACCTTCTTCCTTCACATACGAGGCCTTAAGCAGAATCTCGCCAATTTCCTTATTCGGAAGGGTATTCATCTTTTCCATGCCCACTACGAGGGCGCGCTTGATACGGCCACTCGCCAGTGCATCTAACGCGGACCAGATCGCAGCGGAGCCGGTGGCGCAGGCGTTTTCCATGCGCACTGACGGCGTGTGTCTGAACTCTGGGATGGCGACGCCCATCAGCGCGCCGCTGAAGTCCTGTTGCACAAAACCGGCGTTGAAGTGACCCACAAAGATGGCGTCGATATCCGACGGTGTCAAACCAGCGCTTTCGATCGCCGGCAGGGCAGCATCGCGGATCAACTGATCAAAGTCCATGTTGTCCAATTTGCCAAACGGGGTATGGCCCCAGCCGACGATATATTGTTGTTTCATATTCTACTCCGCGTAAGAGATTAAAGCGTGTTGTGTGTGCGTATTGCTTGCACGTGTCAGTTAGATCGAGTCGTTTTGCGACTTACGCAACGTAGCAATGCCAACGCCCGAGGCATCAAAGCCACCATCAACCGCGAGGCACTGACCATTAATGAATGCAGCGGCTGGACTGCAAAGAAAGCCCACAGCGTTTGCAATTTCTTCTGGCGTGCCGTAGCGATTCATGGGAATCGTGTCGTAATAGTCGGAGCGGATCGCAACGCTGTGCACGAGCTTGGCCATCTCCGTGTCGACGGGACCGGGCGCGACGGCGTTCGATCGGATGCCAACGGTGCCGAGCTCGACGGCTTGCTGTTTTGTCAGATGGAGCAGCGCCGCTTTGCTTGTGCCATAGGCAACCCGCAAAGTGCTGGCACGCAAACCAGATATCGAGGCGATGTTGACGATTGCGCCACCACCAGACTTTTTCATGTGAGGTACGCATGCTTGCGAGCAAAGAAAGGCGCCATCCAAGTTTGTTCCGAGTACATGCCGAAACTCTTCGAAGCTCGTCTCACCGATAGGTTTGAATACCGCAACCCCAGCGTTATTGACTAAGGCATCGATCCGACCAAATTTCTTGGCGACGGCATCTACGCTTGCTTGCACTTGTTCCGGTTTGGAGACATCACAACGCAAGGCGAGAACATTGTCGGGGTTGTTCAGATCGGAGTCGGTTTGATTCAGCGTTGCAGACTCGATGTCGAACAGTGCAACACGATAATCA
>CAIUZV010000051.1 GCA_903903735.1 uncultured beta proteobacterium
AAAGCAGCGCGAGCCCGATAACCTTTTTGTTGCGCCAATTTAACGAATGGGTCGTTGATATGCTGCATCACCCACTCTTTTGAAAATTTGTTCTTGGCCATTCCCGTACAATTCACCTTATGACTATGGAACTCACCCCTCGCGAACGCAGTGCGCTGCGCGCCGCCGCCCACCCTCTCAAACCCGTTGTCCTAATTGGTGACAACGGTTTAACTGAGGCCGTTTTAAAAGAAATCGATCGCGCCCTCTCTGTGCACGAATTGATCAAAGTACGTGCCGGAACGGCCGAACGTGAAGATCGTGACACGATGCTCTCCGCTATCTGCGAAGCGCTATCGTGCGCACCGGTGCATCACTTAGGCAAGATGTTGATTCTGTTCAGATCTGGCGAACAGAGCACTTACCTCAAACCACCAGCCGAGCCTCGCAGTCCAGCGATACGCAAACCGTCTGAGCCACATACCCCCAAAAAGCTGGCTGCCCATGGCAAAAAACTTGAAAAACCAAAACGCCGCAGCCGCGCGGAACGGGATCAAGAGCTCGACACTGAACGCCCAAAAGTGTTTGCCGGCGATCGACTCACCCGACCCAGTACACGCGCAAACACCAGCAAGGATACAGCACACGGGATCCCTCGTCGCAGCGCCCTATCCTTGCGGGCCGGCGCCCGGCGTGGCACCTTAGCTGCAACAACAGCAGGCGCGCGCAAGCGAGCACCTGTCAAGCGCTAACCTCACGCGCTAGCGCCAAATCCGGTACTCAGACGTACTTGATACTGACAATCTCGTACTCGCGCTCACCTGAGGGCGCCCGCACTGTCACAACATCGCCTTCATACTTGCCGATCAAGGCACGTGCAACGGGGCTGGACACTGAGATTAAGTTCGCTCGGATGTCGGCTTCGATATCCCCAACGATCTGATACGTTACTTTGTCGCCAGATGCGAGGTCTTCGATCTCGACTGTCGCCCCAAACACGACACGACCATCGGCATCAATCGATGCCGGATCAATTAACTGCGCATTCGATAGCGTGCCATCGAGCTCACCAATACGGAACTCGATAAAGCCTTGGCGCTCGCGCGCGGCGTCGTATTCAGCGTTCTCAGACAAGTCCCCTTGCGCGCGCGCTTCAGCGATCGCGTTAATCACGGCAGGACGTTCAACGTGCTTGAGACGGTGCAGTTCGGCTTGCAAGCGCTCGGCCCCGCGCACAGTAAGAGGAATAGTGGCCATCGTGTTTTCCCAAAAAGCAAAACCCCGGATCGAGTCGAAACCGGGGCAATCAACAAGACCTCATTGTGAGGAAAATTTAGTGCAAAAGCAAGTGCCAGAAGCACTTTAGTATCAACACTGAGGTAAAAAATGTCCCGCATTGAAAGCGACAACCGACTTTGTTGGACATTGTGTCGCTCAAATCAAACATTTTTCTGTAAAAAATGTAGTGAACACTAAAATTTAATGTTGTGAATGCTACATTATGAACAATCAACCATCGTGCCAGCCAATCTCCCTGGGTCGCGATGTCAGCGACAAGCTTTTCTCTCTTACCCTAACGACGAGTCTGCCATGAGTGCCTTTAACGAAGAGCGTGTTTTAACCGTCCATCACTGGACTGACCGACTGTTTAGCTTCACGACAACGCGCGATCCGTCCTTGCGGTTTAGCAATGGCCATTTCACGATGATCGGATTGCGCGTCAACGACAAGCCCCTGCTACGCGCCTACAGTATCGTCAGCGCCAACTACGAGGAGCACCTTGAATTTTTGAGCATCAAAGTCGAAGATGGACCTCTGACCTCGCGGCTCCAACACATCAAGGTCGGAGACTCAATCGTCGTCGGACGCAAGCCTACCGGCACGCTGCTCATCGACTATTTATTGCCTGCCAAACGCCTGTATATGTTTTCTTCTGGCACCGGGCTAGCCCCCTTTCTTAGCGTCATCCGCGACCCCGATACCTACGAGAAATTTGAAGAAGTGATCTTGGTGCATGGTGTCCGAGAGGTAGCCGAGCTCGCGTACCACGACTACCTCACGCAAACGCTGCCTGCGCACGAGTTGCTGGGTGAAATGGTGTCCAAGCAATTGAAGTACTACCCAACCGTTACGCGTGAGGCCTACAAAAATACGGGGCGGATCACCACGCTGATTGAAAACGGAAAACTTTTCTCTGATTTGGGCGTCCCAACGCTAGACCGCGAACAAGACCGCATCATGATTTGCGGCAGCCCTGGTATGTTGCGTGATCTTAAAACCATGCTTGAAGCGCGCGGATTTAACGAAGGCAATACCTCCAAACCCGGGGACTTCGTCATTGAGCGTGCGTTTGCCGAACAATAATTGAAACGCCGATGACCGCCAAGGCTATCTCGAACGCCCTGCCTCAACGCAAAATTGGGGTGCGCGAAAAATCTGCGGAAACAACCCGCGACAGTCTGTTAATGGCTGCCATCAAAGTATTTACCGAGCACGGCTTTGACGGCGGCAGCATCGACCAGATTTCTCGAGCAGCTAACTCGCACGACCGGATGATCTATTACTACTTCGGCAACAAAGAAAGTTTGTTTGTCGCGGCGCTTGAAGAAATTTATCGCCGCTTCAACGTTGCTGAGGCGGCACTCAAACTCGATCTCGAACAACCAAAGCTTGCGCTCGAGCAGGTCGTGCGGTTTGTCCTGAATTACTACAAGACGCATCCAGAGTTTGTCACGCTGCTAAACAGTGAGAACCTTCACCGTGGCAAGCATATCGCGCGTTCTAGTAAGGCGCAGGAGTTTTCTTCCCCTGCAATCAGTGTGGTGGATGATGTACTGCGCCGAGGTGTCGCGCAAGGGTGCTTTCGTTCAACAATCGCGTCCCGTGACCTGTACATGATGATTGTCGCCTTGGGCTACTTCTATCAATCCAACCGATTCACGCTCTCGGCTTTTCTAGGTGAAAATCTTGAAACACCAGAAATCTTTGCGCAATGGGAAACCTTTGTGATTGAAGCTGTCCTGCGTACGGTATTGACTCCCGCGGCGCTGTAAACTGCCTGCTTTGTTTAAAGAGCATTGGCATGACAGAAATCTGGCTAGTACGACACGGAGAAACTCCCTGGAACGCAGAGCGGCGCGTCCAAGGCTGGGAGGACATTGGCCTGAACGAGACGGGTGTTGAACAAGCCCGCGCCCTCGGACGCCACATCAAGAACCTTACGCAAGCGGGGCAGAGGCTCGATGCCGTCTACACGAGCGACCTCAAACGGGCACATGCCACCGCGCAAACTGTGGCAAGCGAAGTCGGTCTCCCTCTGAATATTCACAAAGGGGTCAGAGAACGTCATTTTGGCGTGCTACAGGGACTGGTGTACGACGAGATGGATGCGCATGCTCCTGAAGCTGCAGCGATTTGGCGTGCACGCGATCCGAATGCTGAACTCCCCGGTGGCGAGTCACTGGGTTTCTTTTATACCCGCGTTGTTGAGGCAATCAATGAAATCGCAGCGCGTCACGTCGGCCAACGCGTGATGGTGGTCAGTCATGGGGGCGCCATGGATATCGTTTGGCGACACGCTAATCAGGTCAGCCTGCAAGCACCGCGGCAAGCGCCTCTGTTGAACGCTAGCCTAAACCGATTAAACGTTTCACCCGAAGGATGGAGCGTCATTCGCTGGGGCGATGTCGATCACTTGGCAAACGGCACGCAAAACGACGTCACACCCTAGGCTAAGCGCGGACCGCCCGCTTGCTTGACGCAGACCGTTTACTTGTCAGAGTCTATCGGCACAGGCGAACGCCGTGGTTTGCGCGGCGCGTTCACCGCTAAGCGGTCGTACAACCAATTTGGTAACAAACGCATCAGTTTGCCTACCACGCCCATTTGCCAGGGAATCACAATGTACGAGCGCGCAGCGCCAATCGCTTTGACTGCGCGTACGGCAAAAGCATCGGCATCCATCAAGAACGGCATGGCATAAGGATTTTGCGCAGTCATCTCGGTTTTGATGTAGCCCGGCGCAATCGTGACCACGTTTACGCCATGCGGCTTGAGCTCAAGTCGCAGGCTTTCGCAGTAGGTCGCGAGGGCCGCTTTAGACGCACTGTATGCCCCCGCACCAGGCAAGCCACGCACGCCAGCTACGCTCGCAATCCCAACTAATGTCCCCGTTCGCTTCGCCTTCATGTCAGTCACAAAAGGCTCAAAACTGGAAACGGTGGCACTCACGTTGGTTTGCATGATGGCGTTAAAAACAGAGAAATCATCTTCGCATTCAGTCAGTGTGCCCGCACTAATACCTGCGCACGCTATGACAGTATCGACAAAGCCAACACATCTCTGGAAGTCACGCGCGGCGGCGTGCAAAGCATCGCGATCACACACGTCGGCAACATACATCTGATGCTGCCCTGGAAGCGACTCCATCAAACTTTGCAGACGATCCGCACGTCGCGCTAACAAGCCAAGCGTCTGTCCCTGCGCGGCATAGTGACGCGCAAGTGCAGCGCCTAACCCACTACTTGCGCCCGTAATAAAGACTGGCATACGTCAGGCTTTATCAGCGAGCGCGTCGGCCTGCTTGACCACGCCCGATGAAATCAGCTGATCAATCTCGGCTTGCTTGAGCCCGTACTCTTTGAGCACTTCGACAGAATGCTCACCGATACGTGGAGAACTTGTTGCCTTGCGATGATAGGGGTGCGAAGGCAAACCCATATAAGGGAGCGATCCAACGCCCTCTTGCTCTAGTTGTTGAAACATTTTTAGATGCAAGGCTTGGGGATGACTCATGACGCCGTTGTAGTCACGCACGGCCGCGTGCAACACATCGTGCTTCTGAAATACAGTGGTCCAGTGCGCCGTGGGTTGAACCTTTAACTGCTCATTCATATCGGCATGCAACTGCGCACGGTGATCAAACCGTATGGCGTTATCCAGGTAGCGCGGATCAGTGATCCACTCAGGCCGATTCATTGCACGGCAGATACGATGGAAATGCTCAGTATTGACCGTCACAACGGATATTTTTCCATCTGACGTATCAAACACCCCATTCGGTGCGCTCACGGCACCAAAAGGTCGCGCACCAGCCATCGCCTGTTCAAGGAAACACATTCCTTGAAACGAGGCACAAGCTTCAAACAGACTGACTTGCACGTGTGTGCCGCGCTTGCGTGCCAACCGCTGATACAGCGCAGTCGCAGCCCCTTGTGAGGCATACAAGCCCGTCATCACGTCGGCGGCCAGCAAACCCACGCGCCTTGGTGTACCAGACTCATCTTGATTTGAGAACATCAAGCCGCTGTCGGCTTGCATCACGGAATCTGTTGCCGGCGCATCCGCATAAGGACCATCCGGGCCGTATCCGCTAATTGAAACGTAAACGAGATCGGGCTTCTCAAGAGACAACTCGTTGTAGCCAACGCCCAAGCGTTCGGCAACCCCTGGACGAAAATTCTGCACCACGACATCGACCTGCGCCGCTAAGCCTCGTAGAATCTTTTTCCCCGCATCCGTACGCGCATCGAGTGCCAACGCCTGCTTGCCCGCGTTGTATTGGATCGCCAAGGCGTTGTGATCACCTTTCATCACGCCCACAAAGCGGATCCAGTCCCCTGCGGGAGGCTCAACCTTCAAAACATGGGCGCCCTGCTGCCACAAGACATGCGCACAATACGGCCCGGCAATTCCTTGTGAAATATCCAGCACCCGAAGGCCAGCATAAGGAAGGTCGGTATCTGCGATCATAACGAGCGGTGTAAGTCTTGCAACGAATAAACCTGGATACCAAGCCCTTCACGCAAATATTGCATTCCTTCTACTGCAGCCCAAGCACCAGCGATGGTGGTGTAGTAGGTCACACGCGCTGCAAGCGCTTGCGTACGAATAGCGCGCGAATCTGTAATCGCGTTACGGCGCTCTTCTACCGTATTGATCACGAGGGAAATCTCACCATTCTTGAGCATATCAACGATATGTGGACGCCCTTCGGCAACCTTATTTACGACGGCGACTGGAATACCTGCCTCCTTAATTGCCGCGGCAGTGCCGCGCGTCGCAACAATCTTGAAGCCTAGCGTGTGTAAGCCACGCGCAACGTCAACCGCCTTGGGCTTGTCTTGATTCTTCACACTTAGAAAGACCGTTCCTGACGTGGGTAAGTTGACGCTGGCCGCCATTTGCGACTTCACAAATGCCTCACCAAACGTGACACCAACGCCCATGACCTCACCCGTGGACTTCATCTCCGGACCAAGAATGGTGTCGACGCCAGGAAACTTCACGAAGGGGAATACGGCTTCTTTCACTGAGAAATAATGCGGCACAACTTCTTGCGTGACGCCCTGCTGGGCCAGCGTCTGGCCTGCCATCACACGCGCAGCGATCTTGGCCAGCTGTAAGCCTGTGGCTTTCGAGACAAAGGGGACTGTGCGCGAGGCACGTGGATTGACTTCAAGCACATAGACATCGCCGTTCTGCACCGCAAACTGAACGTTCATCAAACCGGAAACATTCAGCGCCCGCGCCATCAAGGCTGTCTGCCGCTTAATCTCTGCCGTCATTTCAGCAGACAACGAGAACGGTGGTAACGAACAAGCAGAATCACCAGAGTGAACTCCGGCCTGCTCAATGTGCTCCATCACGCCACCGATGAACACCTGTTCTCCATCGCACAAACAATCTACGTCGATTTCGATGGCGTTGTTCAAGAAGCGATCTAGTAGCACCGGCGAATCGTTACTCACTTTAACCGCCTCGCGCATGTAACGTTCGAGGTCGATCTGCTCGTGGACAATTTCCATCGCACGTCCGCCAAGCACATAGCTTGGGCGCACAACCAGCGGGTAGCCGATCTCTTGGGCGTGACCCAGTGCCTCACTCTCTGTGCGAGCGGTGCGATTAGGCGGCTGGCGTAAATTAAGCTTGTTGAGAAGCTTTTGGAAACGCTCACGGTCTTCGGCCACGTCAATCGATTCAGGGCTCGTGCCGATGATCGGCGCACCATTGGCCTCAAGCGCACGCGCTAACTTCAAGGGGGTCTGTCCGCCGTACTGCACGATGATGCCGATCGGCTTCTCTTTGTGAACAATCTCTAAAACATCTTCAAGCGTGAGGGGTTCGAAGTACAAGCGATCAGAAGTGTCGTAGTCAGTCGATACGGTCTCTGGGTTGCAGTTGACCATGATGGTTTCGTAACCATCCTCTCGGAGGGCCAAGGCTGCGTGTACGCAGCAATAATCAAATTCAATACCTTGACCAATGCGGTTGGGACCGCCACCTAGCACCATGATCTTTTTACGATCAGTCGGTGCAGCCTCACACTCTTGCTCGTAGGTTGAATACAAGTACGCAGTATTCGTTGCAAATTCAGCTGCACACGTATCCACACGCTTATACACAGGGCGTACGTTGAACTGATGACGTAATTTGCGCACTTCGGCCTCAACCGTATCAAGCAAAAATGCTAGACGACGGTCGGAAAAGCCACGGCGCTTGAGCTGCAACAAGGTCTGCGCATCGACATCGGCGAGTGTGCGTTGTTCCAGGGCTAATTCAATATCGACAATCTCTTTAATTTGCGACAAGAACCAGGGATCAATATGGGTAAGTTGATGCACTTCCTCAAGAGAAAATCCTTGTGCAAACGCATCACCCACGTACCAAATACGCTCGGGACCTGGCTCGCCAAGTTCGATTTGAATTTTTTCGCGATCGGTCGTTTTTTGGTTTAAACCATCG
>CAIUZV010000052.1 GCA_903903735.1 uncultured beta proteobacterium
ATGCTTGAAAAGTTGTTTCATTTGCGTGCACAGCAAACGGATGTGCGGACAGAGCTCGTAGCAGGTCTGACGACCTTTCTGACAATGTCTTACATTTTATTTGTCAATCCTGCGATCTTGTCCTCAACGGGCATGGATAAGGGGGCGGTCTTTGTTGCCACCTGTTTAGCTGCAGCAATTGGTAGTTTGATGATGGCGTTTGTTGCGAACTGGCCAGTGGGGATGGCTCCGGGTATGGGCCTGAATGCTTTCTTTGCTTTTGCAGTGGTAGGAGGCATGGGGTTCACCTGGCAGCAAGCATTGGGCGCTGTATTTATATCAGGCGTCATATTTTTGGTTTTGACGATCACGGGTGTACGTGCGTGGTTGATCGCGGGTATTCCTAATGTGCTGCGTAGCGCTATTGTTGCGGGTATTGGATTGTTTCTGGCGATTATTGCCTTAAGTGGAGCTGGAATTGTCGTAGCGCACCAAGCAACCAAAATCACCCTGGGTAGTCTGCATGAGCCCTCTGTGCTGTATGCAATTTTCGGTTTCTTTGTTATCGCAGCACTGGATGCCCTTCGGGTGCGTGGCGCAATCCTGATTGGGATTTTGGCAGTCACAGTGATTGCGACATTGAATGGACATAACGAGTTTGCAGGATTTTTTGCAGCCCCACCTAGCTTGTCGCCGACATTTTTACAGATGGATTTAGCTGGTGCGTTGCAAGCAGGTTTGATTAGTGTGATTATGGTTTTTGTGTTGGTCGAGGTTTTCGATGCAACAGGGACACTGATCGGTATTGCAAAGCGTGCGGGCCTCGTGACAGATGAGAAGAAGGGCAACTTGGGGCGTGCTCTGTTTGCCGACAGCACGGCGATTGTTGCTGGCGCTGCGCTTGGTACCAGCAGCACGACCGCCTACATCGAAAGTGCAGCGGGCGTTCAGGCGGGTGGGCGTACAGGGTTAACTGCACTCGTCATTGGAGTACTGTTTTTGGCCGCTTTGTTCATTTCCCCACTTGCAGGCTCCGTACCTGCATACGCAACGGCACCGGCGCTTTTGTATGTCGCTGGCTTAATGATGCGCGAGTTCAAAGAAATTAACTGGGATGACATTACGGATGCTGTCCCCGCGGCGATGACGGCTCTCATCATGCCATTCACATACTCAATTGCGAACGGCTTGGCGTTTGGTTTTATTAGTTATGTTGTATTGAAAACAATGACCGGTAAGGTTCGTAGCCTGCATCCCGCTACGTGGCTGGTCGCAATATTGTTTTTAGCCAAGTTTGTTTATTTCTAATGCCTTAACCCAAGAGAGTCAGCCATTGCCTGAGAGGTTTCTCAGGCAATGTGATGCGTTTAATTTTCGTAGGCAAAGTCCGAGGCCGCCATGATTCGTCTTTCCAAAAAGCTTTTAATTAGTGCTCTATTTTTCTATGGTTCCTGGGCGCATGCCGCAGCAGACCTTGTTTTTGTCGGCGGACCCATCGTCACGGTTAACGCGAAGAACGAAGAGGCCCAAGCGCTGGCGACGAAAGACGGAAAGATTGTCGCCGTAGGACTAGAAGCTGACATTAGAAAAAACTGGGTCGATCAAAAAACCCAGGTGATCGACCTGCGTGGCCAAACACTGATGCCAGGTTTTGTGGAGCCTCATGTTCATATCGTGTTGACTGCGATGGTGGAAGGGCTTTGGCTTGACCTTTCCAACTTCTCTTTGCCCTACGACACAATCGAGACGCTGAGTGAAAAGTTACGTGCAGCGCTAAAGACAGTTCCACCCGGTGGCTGGTTAGCGGGCTTTGGCGTTGATCCATCAAGAACGTCACCATTTATGGCGGAATTGACCGTCGATGTACTTGATAAGGTATCCAAGGACGTACCGATCTTTATCCTCAATCAATCCGGCCACATTGCATATGTAAACAGCAAGGCCTTCGAAGTTGCCGGGGTCAATAATCAGACGCCTAAGCCACCGAATGGTGGGATTTATGTGAAGGATGAGAAAGGTAATCTGACCGGAAAATTGGTTGAGGCACCGTCGTATCTTGCTTTTCAAGCGAAGATGCCTGTCCCAACACAACAAGAGCTTATCCAAGCGGTACGGAATACAACGAAAAAGCTCGCGATGAAGGGCGTGACGACCTCATCTGAAATTACTGTGGGCGCTAACCTCGGGCTTGAAAACGAGATGGGCCTCTACAAGTACTTGCTCGCAAATGGTGGTTTGCCTGTGAGGGTTCGGGCCTACCTCTACGGCAACGCGATCCCTTCCGGATTTAATTCAGTCAAAGCTAACGACGGGGATGACTTATTTCGTTATGTCGGTGTGAAATTTATTTCAGACGGATCGACTCAAGGGCTGACCGCCGCGCTCAATGAGCCGTATGCGTATCCTGCGGGAACAACATTCAGAGGGGACCTTAATTACAAGGACGAACAACTCTTAG
>CAIUZV010000053.1 GCA_903903735.1 uncultured beta proteobacterium
AACGGTTGGCCCAAAGCGTCCGAGAATGAACATTTCCAGCCGTTCTTCGACATCCGCTTTGCCAGGAAGCGCCGAATCCCAATTGGTATACGTCATGATCGGATGACTGCCGAGTACCAGATCGGAAAACAATTCAGCAGATCGCGCATGATTTCCCTGCGGGATTAAACCTGCGCCCGCTAATGCTTCAAGTACCTTCTCAATATTGCTTCGAAAATGCGAAAAAATAGACTTAGCAACGGACTGCATGAATTCCGGAAAGCGATTGCTCTCAGCAATCATCAACCGCATCAAACCGATTGACCGTTCGCGATACGTGATCTCGTAAGCATAATTACTGGCATTCAGAAGGGCACTATAAAGGGTGTCACCCGCTTCCACTTTCGGTGGTTGCAACGCAGCTTCGGCGTCTCGTGCAAAAATGACCTCGCGAAAGATCACCTCTTTGTCACCGAAATGCTGATAAAGAGTACGCGTTGCAACACCCGCACCGCGCGCGATGTCGACAAGGGACGTTGCTGCAAATCCGCGCTCTACAAATAGCTCAGTTGCCACTTGCATGACTCGCTCTTTCCGTCGTTCCAGTTCAGCCGCGGTCGGGCGACCTGCCTGATTTGAACGTTTACGCTTCGACTTAACGGGTGGGCGACGTAGAGTCCCTATGCCCGCAGAAATCCTATCTGTTGATGGTAACCCCGTCACTTACATAACCCCTTCATATCTGTCGGTTGCGGTGTTTAATGAATAAATCTAATCATTGCTATACAGGATAACGCGGAACTACCGGGCGCTGATAACTTAAATCAGTGCGGTCCCTTGCCGCAGGCAACAGCGGACCCAGTTTAGTATCGCCTGCACAAATAATTGCATCACTCGGATATTCGGTAAGCGAAAAATTCTTTTCAATAACTGTAACGCGGTTGGCGTATTTCCATACGCCGTTGCGGCGTTGAAGATGATCAATATAGCGTCCCATCGAGAGCAGGTGCGGTGGCTCGATATTCGCACCGATGAATGTGTAATAGGTCTCGCAATGGGCTTCGTCACCATCTATTTCGCACGTGAAGTTGGATACACCATGGTGCTGAACTATGCTCGATTCGCGGGCCCCGGCAAATGTTACGTCGATGAAAAAGTCCGGGCTACCTACATATCCATGATGGTCATCGATGGCGTCGTCCCAATAGCATGACCGGACCATGTCGCGATCGAGGCGGTCGATTCCGCGAGCATATTTCAAGACGACTGTCCAAATGTCTTGGCGGTCAATCAGTTCACAGAGTCGTGCCTCCAATTTTTCGTCCATATTGTCTCCAGTGTCATATCCGCCTCTAGCATCCTTTGAAACAATGCGCTACGGGAATTGCATTAATGTCAGCGGCAATCGAGTCTCATTTGCCAACTGAATTTCATAGAGGAGCATTGAAAGCATCATGACTTTCCTGAAAAACACCTGGTATGTGGCCGCCAATGCCAGTGAGCTGGACGAGCCGATGGTCAGCCGCACAATTTGTAACGAACAGATCGTCATGTTTCGAAATTCGGATGGCAGCGTTGCAGCGATCCGGGATCGTTGCCCGCACCGTTTTGTGCCCTTGTCGATGGGTAAGCGCGTCGGGGACACGCTGCAATGCGGTTATCATGGTCTTGCCTTTGATGGCACTGGGGCTTGCGTCGATGCGCCGCATGATGACGACAGTCAGAAGACACGCGCTTGCGTCAAGAGCTATGCGGTCGTCGAACGGCATAAATGGATATGGATCTGGATGGGTGATGCGGCTGAAGCCAATCCGGATCTGATTCCGGACTTCAGCTTTTTCGACGACACCGAAAAATACACGTGCTGTCAGGGTTACACCCATATGAAAGGCAGTTATCAGCTGATTTCTGACAATCTACTTGATTTGAGCCACATCCATTACCTCCATCCTGATGTGCACCAGGGATCAAATTTCGAAGACTTCACCAACAAGGTGAAGCGCGAAGGCGATACAGTTTTCTCGATGCTGTACCGGCACCATTATCATATTGATGCAGCAAAGCGCGGGATGTTCGGCATGGTTGAGGGGCCAGAAGACGTCGAAGGCCAGGGCCATTCGCGTTGGGATATTCCAGGTGTGTTGTTTGTAGACACTGCTTTTTGGGATCATGGTACGACTATCGACGATGGCTACCGCACACCAAATGCGCATCTTATCACACCCGAAACTGAAACCAGCAGTCACTATTTCTGGGGATCCGGGCGCACCTATATGCTGGATGTTCCGCAGGTTACCGAGATGGCCGCAGCGGTTATGAAGAACGTCTTTGAAACGCAAGATGGACCCATGATTGAGGCACAACAGCTCGACATGGGCGATTCAACCGATTTCCTCAAACACAATCCAATCATTCTTAAGGCCGATGCAGCAGGCGTCATGGCGCGGCGCATCATGCAGCAAAAGATCAAAGCAGAAGCGAGCGGTTCCGGCTTGGCTATCGCTGCGGAATAAGGTCACTTCATTATGCCGAAATATATGATTTTCGCCTTGAACGGGCCGACCGAGGGCGAAGGCGATGAGGCCGTTTATAATGAATGGTATCACGCCATCCACATGCCCGATCTTCTCGCTGTAGACGGCGTTATTGCTGCGCGGCGATATAAAATGATGAGCAATAATCGGGCCGACTGGCCCTATGTTGCAACCTATGAAATCGAAACCGATGATTTGAAAAAAGTGCTGGACGGCATTGCAAACAATATCCGGCCATTTCATCCCACGTTTGACCG
>CAIUZV010000054.1 GCA_903903735.1 uncultured beta proteobacterium
ATACCAACCATAAAGCAAAAAATTGCGACAATTGCAGCGATGAGTACGAAGTCAATGCCCTTGAAAAACTTGCCAAGTAACGTCGTCGTGTCATAGGGCATCGAAATCGTATTCATTTTCTAATCTGCTTATCCTGTATTTACTTGGATGTCTCGGCTAAAACCTGGTTTACCAGATCTGCGCCCGCTCTCTTCTTGACACTCTCAACAACAGGGGCCGTTAACTCGCGCATTTTTGCAAAGGTTTCTGGCGGGATTTCTGTGTAGGTCATTTTTGTTTTGAGGTTATCTAACGCTTTTTGCTCGTCTTCTGCAGCCAGGCTACGTTGATACGCAACCGTTTTTGCCATTGCCTGTCGCACAGCAGTTTGATTGGCAGCACTCATTTTGTCGAACACGCGCTTACTGGCGACCACAACAATAAAGTCAAAAAAGTGAGAAGAATTCGAGAGGTGTCTTTGCACTTCGGAAAAACGGTTAGCATTAATCACTGTATACGGGTTCTCTTGGCCGTCTACCACTTTTTGCTCGAGGGCTGAATAGAGTTCCTTCACATCCATTGCGATCGGGTTTGCACCCAATGCCCTAAATGAAGCGAGGTGCGTCTCATTGGGTTGCATACGAATTTTCATGCCTTTCAAGTCATCGACAGTCTTGATGGGGCCTTTGCTGTTGGTCACATGACGCATGCCAAGTTCCATCCAGCCGAGTACGACGAAGCCTTTCTCTAGCAGTTTTTGATCGATTGCCTTACCGACAGGACCATCGATCACACGGTAGGCGGACTCACGGTTCTTAAATACGAAGGGAAGGCTCACTGCTTCGATCTCAGGCGCGATACGCGACATGAACGCAGCACCGACCCAAGTCAAGCCTAAGGTTCCTGCGCGTACGCCGTCGACGTTCTCTTTTGCGCCACCCAACTGCATCGCGGGGAAGACGTCTACCTGAAGGGTGTTATTAGTTAGGCGTGCGACTTCGGCTTTAAATATTTTTTCTACAGCAACGCTACTCGGATGTGAGGTCGCAAAGTTTCCGGCGATTTGCAGTTTGTCCTGCGCGCTGGCCTGCAGACAGGTCGCTGACAGCACGAGTGCCCCGATTGCGCTAGCGAGACGATGAATGACGATTGTTTTGCTGTTCATGATGCGTCCTTTGAGTGAGAGTGAAGTCGTTGATGCCCTTGGCTGAGCAAGGTTTCGATCGAGGCTGGTAGGCCTGCATTTGGTTTTTCGGGTGGAGGCGAAAAGCTCCCTATGGTCGTTTGCCCTGCGTTTAGTCGCACAAGTGTTTCGGCATGGCGAACTGCGCTCGACACCCCGTCCACGACAGGGACAGGTAGCTTGCCAGATAAGCTGCGGGCGAGCCCAGCCAGCGGCGCACCTGCCAGAATAATGACATCGGCACCGTCTTCACTGACGCATAGGTTCGCCGTCGCAAGCAGGCTTGCCGCCTTGTCTTGTTGAATCGATCCAATGTTGGGGAGTGGCTCGTCCAGACTACGGATGCTCACGAGTCGGCTACCCAAGCCGTAGGAATCAACCGTTTCTTGATACCAGGCGCGGATGCGGCGCGAGATCGCGACGATGGAGATGCGGTTGCCTAGCAGGCAGGCGCTCGCAAGAGCAGCTTGTGTCAAACCCACGACTGGGCAGGGCAACACTTCTTTCAGGCCCGGAAGACCTGGGTCGCCAAAGGCCGCAACCACGACCGCGTCATAGTGGCCGGCGTGTTCACCAGCAAGCTGAGCTGCGGCGTAGGCACCGATTAGAGCCTCGAAACGCGTTTCGATATACGCCACTCCGAACGAGGCTGTGACGGTTTGAATGCTAGTGCCTGCACTTGCAGATCTTTTTGCTTCCGCATCGATCAGTTCCGACACGCTTGCGGAAATGTTTGGATTGATCAGCAAGATACGCATGACGTCGTCCTAGCGCGCAGAGGTCATGAGGGTTGGCTTGCCGCAGGTCAGGAATTTCCCCTTACCTAAGCGTGGCAGGAAATTTTTACCATCCCACACCACTTCACCGTTGCTGAGTGTTAAGCCTGGCCACGCCTTTAATTGCATGCCCTCATAAGGGGTGTAGTCCACGGCATGATGCAGCGCACTGTTATGGATCGTGATGTCTTTCTCGTCCCAGATGACAAGATCTGCATCGGCACCGGGCGCGATGGTTCCTTTGCGTGGGTGCAGCCCGTAGGCTTTTGCAGGATTGGTTGAAGTCAGCTCGACAAATTTATTCAAAGAGAGTCGGCCGGTCAGTACGCCTTCTGAATACAGCAAAGGCATACGCGTTTCGAGTCCGGGTATGCCGTTGGGGATGTGGCGAAACGGTTGTTCTTTCCCGTCAAGCTTTTTACCTTCTGGGCTATCGTAATTAAACGGCGCATGATCCGAGGAGAACACCGAAAACAAGCCATCTCTCAACGCGTTCCAAATGACTTCTTGATTGCTACGATCTCTGGGAGGTGGACTGCAGATGCATCGTGCACCCATATAACTATCATCGATGCCCAAGTCCTCAGCGGTGAGGAACAAGTACTGGGGACAGGTCTCAGCAAAGATCTGTAGGCCATGGCCGCGAGCCCAGCGGATTTGTTCGACGGCCTCTTTGCCCGAGACGTGAACAATCAGGATAGGCACATCGACCAACTCAGATAAGGCGATTGCGCGGTGTGTGGCTTCACGCTCGACAAGCATGGGCCGTGAGTGTGCGTGAAAACGGGGCGCAGTTTGTCCTGCAGCCTCGAGTCTGCGTGTCAGCCACTCAATGCAGTCTGCGTTCTCGGCATGAATCATTGCCATCGCACCGTGCTGTCTGGCTACAGACAGCACATCGAGAATTTGACCATCGTTGAGCTTGAGGTCGTCATAGGTCATGTAGATCTTGAACGAGGTATATCCTTCTGCGATCAGTGCGGGTAGCTCTTCGTTAAGCACTGTGGGTGTCGGGTCACTGACGATGAGGTGGAAGGTGTAATCAACGTGCGCGCGTCCGTCGGAGCGGCGGTGATAGTCCCGAACGGCGTCGCGAAGTGACTGGCCTTTTTCTTGCGCAGCAAAGGGAATGACCGTCGTGGTGCCGCCACAGGCTGCCGAGCGTGTGCCGGTGTCGAAGTCATCGGCCATCTTCATCGGAGCGGGCATTGGCTGGTCAAGGTGGCAGTGCGCATCGACGCCGCCTGGGGTGACGACTCGGCCAGCCGCATCGATTGTCTTTTTGGCCGGTGGCAAATAGCTACCCACCACAACAATCTTCCCGTCTTTAATACCGATGTTGGCGTCAAACGTGTCGGCGGCAGTGGCGACACGGGCGTTAGTAATAACCAGGTCAAGTGTGTCAGACATGCGAGAAGCTTCCGTTAAGAGCGGGTACTAGTGCTAAATTCCCCATGTTGGGGCAGTCGATTGTCAACAACAGTGCATACATATTAATGTGTTGATCCATGTTTGCAGGTGTGACCTGTTGTTCAGGGCTACGGTGGGGGTGGCACAGCATTTGCTTATTGAGTCATAAGCAATTGTTGTGCCAGATTCTAGTTTGATGAATAGTAATTAAGTAATATATTGTCGACAATGGTATTTACACTAATGTCGACATATTTGGAGTGATTGTGAACAAGCCAATTCGAATTGGGGTACTGACCCCTTCTTCAAACACCGCGCTTGAACCCTTGACGAGTTCGATCGTTTCGGTGATTCCCGGCGTCACAGCACACTTTGGTCGCTTTCGTGTGACACAGATAGCTCTTTCAGATCAAGCACTTGGGCAGTTTGATGATAGTAAAATCTTAAGTGCAGCCGAACTACTGGCCGATGCAAATCCGGACGTGATTACCTGGAGTGGAACGTCGGCGGGCTGGATGGGTTTCGAGAAAGATATTCTGCTGTGTGAAAGGATTACTGAGCGCACGGGGATTCGTGCGTCGACGGCAATTCTTGCATTAAATGAGTTGTTGGCGATTAAGAAGGTGAAGCGTTTGGGCTTAGTGACGCCCTACACCAGTGATGTGCAGGAAAAGATTATTGCGAATTACGCAAAGATTGGAATTGAAGTGGTCGCAGAGACGCACAGGCAGATTTCGGTGAACTTTGACTTTGCGTTGGTTGAGCCCACAGAGATAGAGTCTGATTTGCTGCAGGTCAGCCGGGCGCGACCCGAAGCGATCGTGACGTATTGCACTAACTTGCGGGCCGCGCACCTCGCTGATCGGTTTGAGTCCGAAACTCAGATTCCATTACTCGACACCGTGAGTACGACGGTTTGGGGTGCACTGCGCGCCGTGGGCGCGGATCCAGCTGGCATAAAAGGCTGGGGACAATTGTTTGATTGGAAGTAGGCCTGTGATGAAAATGAGTAACGCTCGGGGCGACTATGCAATCTAAAGTAACGGCTCGATTGCAGAGAGAGAACACGCAAGACGAGATCTACGAAAAAATTTATGGTGCGATTCTCGAACATCGTTTGCACCCAGGGACCAAGCTCGTCGAGGAACGGTTGGCGGAGATATTTAAAGTCAGCCGAGCCCGAATACGTGAAGTACTCGCGCGCTTGGCACATGAGCAAGTTGTTGATATGTATCCGCAACGTGGCGCGTACGTCGCACGTCCGACAATCGAGCAAGCTGTCCATGTGTTTGAGGCACGCCGCCTCATCGAGCCTGAATTGGTCCGACGTCTCATAGAGAATCTCACGCCTGAACGTATCGAGCGGTTACGGCAGCACTGTTCGCTTGAACAAGACGCTCGGCGCCGTGAAGATAAGCGCATGATTGTTCGTCTGTCTGGCGAGTTTCATATGCTGATCTCTGAGCTGGCAGGCAACCAGGCGTTGACGCGAACGATGCGTGAACTTTCTTCTCTGACTTGCCTGATCATTATCTTGTATGACGCACCGACTGCGTCAAGCTGTCGCGCTGATGAACACAGTCTGATCACGGATGCGATTGCTAAGCGTGACATTGAGGGCGCACAAAAAATGATGCTTGAACACCTTGCGCATATTGAAGGTAGCTTGAACCTAGAGCCTGCCGATTCTGAAGTCGACCTCGCGACGATTTTTGCAGAGTGACAATGAACATTCTTTTAATTAATCCAAATACGAGCCAGCACGTGACCGAGCGCATGCGAGCCAACGCCCAACAGGCTGTAGGGGATGCCGCGACGGTTCATGCGTTTACTGCGCAATCGGGGCCCGCGATTATTAGCAGCCGCTCTGAGAATGCCATTGCCTTGGCAGAGATGCTTCGCTTGGCGGCGGCTCATCAAGCGGGGCACGATGTCCTGATGCTTGGAGTGTCGATTGATACAGGGTTGCAAGCATTGCGAGAGATGCTGGATATTCCTGTGGTCGGCATGGCAGAGGCTGCATTGCTGACGGCGAGCATGTTGGGTGGAAAAATTGGCTGCCTAACGCTTGGGGCAGCGATGGTGCCCGTGTACGAGGAACTGACCGCAAGCTACGGACTGGCTTCGCGGGTTTCTAAATGGCGTGCTGTGGATGTGCCCAGTGCTTTTAAGGTTACAGATGCAGACCCAGAGGTCGAGCGCGCGTTGATTCTTGCCTCTGAGCTATTGGTGCATCAAGATGGTTCTGATGTGATCGTGCTGTGTGGTGCTGTACTTGCTGGTTATGCCCGACAGGTTGCAAAAGCGGTCGGTGTTCCTGTCGTAGATCCCGCGCAAGCGGCTGCATTACAAGCACTCACGCTCGCGAAGATGCGGCCTTCGAAGCAGCAGGGCGGAAGTTTTGCTCGACCGAAAGGCCGTATTTTCTCGGGGATCGATCCTGCGGTTGCTAGGTTGTACAAATCATAAACGGCTGGGCAAAGAATTAGTCTTTAGGAGCCAGGAATGGACCGCAGAGATTTATACGGGTACCGCGATCAGCGCCCTCATGCGAATTGGCCACAGGGTGCGAGTGTCGCGCTCAATTTTGTGGTTAATGTGGAAGAGGGTGCCGAGTTAAGCCTCGCTGATGGCGATTCTGCGAACGAACCCATGCATGAAGTCACGAGCAAAGTAACTACTGAGCCAGATCTTTGTCGTGAGTCTCATTTTGAATTTGGGCTGCGCACGGGCTACTGGCGAGTGCTGCGTGAGTTAGATGAGGCGGATGTGCCCTGCACGTTGAACGTGTGCGGACGAACTGCAGAGCGTACACCTGATCTGTTGAGAGATGCAGTAGGTCGCGGACATGATGTGTGCGCGCACGGTTGGTTGTGGCAATCTCCGGCTGGACTGGATCGGACGCAAGAGCGTGCCATGATGCTCAAAACGCTGGATACGATAGAGGCCGCCTGTGGAACAAGACCTACGGGATGGCATTGCAAGTCAACTCCGACCATCCATACACGTGCTTTAGCCAATGAGCTTGGCTTGCTGTACGACAGTGATGCCTATAACGATGAATTACCGTATTGGGCTGAGCTAGGCGACAGAAAGAGTCTTGTTTTGCCGTATCAGTTTGACACCAACGATATGCGTTTCTTCGGTGAGTCACCCGCCTTTGTGCAGGGACACGATTTTTCAGACTATGTGATCGAGACCCTCAACCGCTTGCTGGTCGAAGCAGACAAATGGAAGTCTCAGTCTATGCTTACCGTGGGGCTTCACTTGCGCATTATCGGCAGGCCGGGGCGTGTGCAGGCCTTGCATGATCTTCTTAACTTTGTTCGGAATGATCCGCGCATTTGGACGACGACGCGCACGGCGATTGCTCAGCATTGGCTGGCCACACATCCTGCACGCTAAGGCTTGACCCGCGGGAAGCGTTCCGTCAGTCTTGCTCTCCAGGCAGCGTTTGGCTTCAATAGGTTGCGCAGCGCGGTGGTGTCATCTTCAGCACCCTTTGCCATTTGATTGATTTGCCAGCCCATACAAAAATTTGAAGAGATCGCTGGCATCCCCAAGTCAGACAACGCCATGATGGGGCCAAGTGTGGGCATCCCTGCACCGGCAAGCAATATCAAATCTGGCTTGTGCACAAGCAAGCGCTTGGCTGCACTTAAGACTGCATCGTTGCGCATCATATAGATATTGTGAAAGCCTCCGGGCGTGTCAGGGCCTTCGATGGCACAGATTTCTACCCCACAGCGGCGCCAATAGGCAGCACTTTTTTCAGTCAGCCATGCCGGATAGGGGCTGACCAAGCCGATGCGTTGTGTCCCAAGGCAAGCAAAGGCTCTGCGTATGGATTGTGCGGCAGAGACGATAGGGTAGCCGTAGCGTGCGCTTAGCGCACTGAAGTGGGCGTCTTCTTCGGCGGGCGTGAAATGATAGGTGGCCCCAGTGATTAAAAACCCCATTCCGCTAAGCGGTGCATTCGAGAAAGTCGAAATGAAGGTATCGATTCCACTTAAAAAATCTTCAAGACGTTCTTTCATTTCTGGCTGGGGGCTTGTCAGACGCCCCGTCAGTAGTGCAATATCAGGGTCAAGTAGCGCCTGCACCTCGGGTTCAGCTGTGGTGTTGGCTTGAGGGACGAGTAACCCAAGCGTTCCGCGGGCACCGTATTCGACTTCATCGGTTAAGGTAGGCATTCAGGAGACTCTCAATAATGAACAATTTGATTCGTGGTTTAGTAGCGGTGATTAGTACCTTGGTGCTCAGCAGTGCATTTGCTCAAACTTGGCCTTCCAAGCCTATCCGTTTCATAAATCCGTACGCGCCTGGAGGCTTTGGCGATACGGTGGCCCGACCGATGTTTGATCAGTTAGGGCAAGCGCTTGGTCAGCCCATCATAGTGGAAAGCCAGGCGGGCGCCAACGGTACACTCGCCTCAAACGCTGTTGCGAAGGCAGCGCCGGATGGTTACACCATGCTGATCGCTAATATGGGGCCGATCGCGATGAATCCGGCCCTATACCCAGCAACGACAGCAGATCCCTTGAAAGTTTTTGTGCCCGTCACGCAGTTAGTGTCCGGGCCCCTGATTATCCTGACGCACCCCGATTTCCCCGCTAAAACATTGCAGGAACTCATCGAGTACGCGCGGGCCAATCCCGGTAAGCTCAGCTATGGTTCGGTTGGTCCTGGCAGCACCACGCATTTGGCAGGCGAATTGTTAGCACTAAAAGGAAAGTTGGACTTGTTGCATGTTCCATTCAAAGGCGCGGCGCCTGTGATCACCAACCTGATGGGTAAACAAGTCGATGTGGGTATTGTGAATATATCGCTTGCGAAACCGCATATCGATGCAGGTCGACTACGTCCCATCGCTGTGACCACGTTGAAACGCTCAAGTATCTTGCCTGATGTGCCCTCCGTCGCGGAAGCGCTTCCAGGTTTTGACGTCAATCCTTGGTGGGGGTTGATGGCGCCGGTCGGGACGCCTGCGCAAGTTATCTCGCGTGTAGAGCAAGAGATGATTCGAATTCTGAAGCAGCCAGCTATCGCTGCAAGACTGCGTGAGAGTGGACTGGAGCCCGAGGGGACGACGGCCTCGGCCTACGGTAAGTTGATTGCGGCGGATATTGATCAGTGGCGCGAGGTCGTGAAAGTAAACAAAATCACGCTTCAGTAAAGCTGACCAAACCTATTGGCAGGAAGGGCGCTACGTTTATAGTTTCTTAAACCATGCGCCCGTTGCGACGGCATATAGAACAATTGAGCCATATAAAAACATCGCGATCGCAGAGACAACAAAAAACCAAAATAACGATCCGCCCAAGTGCAGCACGAGCCAGCCGCCGAGTATTGCGAGCGCCAAGCGCAGGCCACCTGCACCGAGCGGCCAAACAAGTTTGCGTGCGCCTTGTGAGGCAAAGTAGAGCGTAAAGCCCATCCCAAAAAAACCAAACATAGGCCCAACTGTTTGCAGGTAGACGACACCTGTTTCAACCATGTCGGGTTCTGAACCAAATAGATGCATCCAGTGATAAGGCCAGATCGCTGCAGACAAGCCGATGATTTCCGCAATGATGAAGGCCATGGCGCCGCCCGTGAGTGCGACG
>CAIUZV010000055.1 GCA_903903735.1 uncultured beta proteobacterium
GACATCCTTAAGCAACCTTGGTTTTGACATAAGCACGTCCTTATTCTAATTGTGTGTCATTGAAACGGGTTGAACTTGCATGAGTCTTACGCTGCCAAACCGATGATGATCGTTTCGATTAGTTTGCTGCTGCGCAACAAACTGGTTTTTATGCTGTGCACGCCCAACTTTTGCAGTCAAAAATCCAAGATGCCATCGCTTATTCAACTGCAAAACCGGTACGATGGCGCTCTGCGAATAGTTTTTCGCTCCAAAAATACTAAAGGAGAGCCTGATGTTTCGTTTTGCACGTGCCATCGCTATGATTGCGGCGATTTTAGCTGGAACCTGTGGTGCGAGCGTTGCTCAAGAATACCCAAACAAACCGATTAGATGGGTTGTTCCTTATCCGCCCGGTGGCACAACTGACGTGTTAGCGCGAATAATCGCTGTCAGTCTGTCAGACTCTCTCGGCCAGCAAGTCATTGTGGAAAACAAACCAGGTGGTGGCAATAACATCGGCACCGAGTTTGTCATCAACTCGCCAGCAGATGGCTACACCTTGTTATTGGTAAACCCGGCGAACGGAATCAACGCGTCTCTATATAAAAAGCTTTCCTATAATTTCATTCGAGACATTGCTCCAGTTGCAGGACTGATTCGCACACCGAACGTGATGGTCGTATCGAATTCCGTTCCCGCCAAAACGGTCGCTGAATTTATCGCCTATTGCAAAGCCAATCCAGGTAAGGTCAATATGGCCTCCTCTGGTAGCGGCACATCTGTGCATCTGTCAGGCGAGCTATTCAAATTCATGACAGGCTGCAATATGTTGCATGTGCCTTACAAAGGCGCGGGACCAGCACTCATTGATCTGACGGCAGGACAAGTCGATGTATTGTTTGACAACCTACCCTCATCGGTCCCGCACATCAAGGGCAACAGGATCCGCGCCTTGGCTGTGACCTCTGCAGCCGCAGAGCCCTCGATGCCAAACCTCCCGACAGTAGGTGCCACAGTCCCCGGTTACGAGGCCACCGCATGGTTTGGGATTGGCGTGCCTAAGAACACACCGCAACCGATCATCGATAAGCTCAACGCAGCCGTCAATAAGCTCTTGGCTGACCCAAAGATGCAACAGCGTTTAGCCGATCTTGGTGGCGTGCCAATTGCCGGAACACCACAAGATTTTGGCAAGATCATTGCTGCAGAGACCGCCAAGTGGGCTAAAGTGGTTGAAGCTTCTGGCGCTAAGGTTGAGTAAGCACTCAAACTTTTCAACTCCATAGCAAAAAAGTAAAAAGCGGGCTTAAGCCCGTTTTTTACTGCGTACCGACGCGCGAGAGCGAACGCTCGAGTGAACGACCGCTTAGCCTTCTTGCATAACAACCTTGGGACACCAACTATGAGCAGCTCCAACCAAGATCAACAACGCTTCGACCTTATTCACGTCGATCAAATGACCAGCGATCAGAAAATTTATTTTAACTCGTTAATGGCTGGACCTATCTCTGGCACTGGAAGTAAGGGTGTAGTGCAAGGTGCCACGAGCCTAGGCGCGCCTTTCAATGTGTTCTTACGCAGCCCCGTACTCGCCGAACGCATGCGTAAAGTAGGCGAATACCTGCGCTTTGAAAGCACGATCCCAAAACGTCTGAATGAATTTGCGATTCTGATCACGGCACGCACATGGACCGCACAGTACGAGTGGTATGCGCATCTACGACTCGCC
>CAIUZV010000056.1 GCA_903903735.1 uncultured beta proteobacterium
TGGATGGTGCCCGAGGCCTATGAAGATACGTTCTTACGCTTAGTGGGAATGGCCTGGCTGATGCTTGGGGTGGTTGGTGTCGTGTTTCGTGTGGGACAACTCTGCATCATCGATAGTGGGAAAGCCGCTTTTGCTTGGGCAGTGAAGATCATTACGGATCCGTTCCACGACATTAAGTTGTACTACCGCTCGCCACTCTATCTGTTGCGTGGCGAGTTGATTGACCCGATGCCACACATCCATCAATCGAAATAAATTATCAATCTCTTGAGAGCTTGTGTGCAATCAATTCTTTTAGTAACTGGCGCTGAATGGTTCGATTTGTTTGGCCATTCGGCGTCCACCACCAAGCGTCTTCATGCATTTTCTTAGCGGCTCGCACAAAACGCGTCACGAACGACTCAAAATCCTCGTCGCTAAAATTCAAGCTAAAAATCATCCTGCCTGTCCCGACCCAGCTCAACGCAATTCCTTCGCGCCGAAGGTAGAACTGAAGCATCCAGTTGTAACGGCCGGGACAAGTGTAGAGAACAGTCCATACCGTCGACATCGCCTCAACACGCACTGGCAGCTGAGCCGTCGAGAGACGTTCGTTCAGCATGACTGCCCTACGCGCCCACGTTTGATCCAAACTCTCGTACAGCGCAGTCACTGGCTCGGTTTCAATACGGCGCAGAAATGTGTTCATCGCCCCCATAACATAGGGATGCGCGTTAAAGGTACCTCGGGCAAAACAAAGATCAGCCGGTTTTGTGTCCTTATAGCGCTTCATCAGAGCATGCGGACCGCACACCACGCCAATCGGAAGACCGCCTCCCAATGTTTTTCCATAGGTCACGAGATCTGCGTCGATCCCAAAGTACTCTTGAGCACCACCGCGAGCAAGCCTGAAGCCAAGAAACACTTCGTCCAGGATCAGCACTATTCCGCGCTCAGTGCACACGGCACGCAACTCTTGCAGCCACTGTGTGTAGGCCGCTCTGTCGAAATGTGCGCGACGACTACCACTCAACAAAGTGGAATCTGTGGGAGCACTTTGGTTGGGGTGCATGGCTTGTATGGGGTTCACCAATACGCAGGCAATATCTTTTCTATTTCGCAACACACGCAAGGTATTTGCGTGCATCTCTCTAAGTGTCAGGGTATGCGGCGACGGCGGCATCGGATTGCCTGGGCCTGGCTGCACATCGTCCCACCAGCCGTGATACGCGGCAGTAAAACGCACGACTTTGTTTCTTCCGGTGCTATAGCGAGCGACACGCACCGCCTGCATCACCGCCTCAGTCCCCGACATGTGGAAGGAAATCTCCTCCTTGCCGGAGATCTTTCGCAAACGCTCGGCGTTGTCGAGCACGCAAGGGTGGTACGAGCCCAATACGGGGCCCAAGTCCCTCACCATCTCGACTGCATCGTCGATGCAAGATTTGTAGAAGTCTTGACCGAAGAGGTTGACGCCGTAGGAGCCTGTGACATCGGTGAATTGCTTGTCGTCGAGATCAGTCAGGTGTACCCCTTCGCTCGCGCGCCAGAAGCTGCCCAGTGCGACATGTTCCTGCAGATAGGCGCGAAACTGAAAGGGAACGCGGTACTGACTGATCAGCTGGAGATCAGAGATCAACGGCTTGATTTGTGCGCTAAGGGCGAGTGTCTTGGGGTGGTTTTCTTTAAGAGCGCCGGCCAGTGCCAGCAAGGCCGTGTGTCGACGCTGTGCGATGTCTGTCGGGGCCTCGTCACAAGCAAACCATTGATCTCCAGAGTAGGAATAACTTGGAATCAGGCCGGTGATGCGCTTTGCCCATCTAAGGTGACCTCCAAGAGAGGGAGATTTTGCAAGAGACAGCTGAAGTCGTTGCCAAACCTTCTTGACCACAACCCAGAGCACAAAGAGCGCGACGATGTATTGAGCGATCTGCAATGTATCAAAGGAATGTTCGTTCATGGAGCCTCGCATTGAAAGCTCCTTTTTATGAAAATTGGATGACTAAATGATGACTTTTAGAAAACAAATTAGAAACATTGTTCTCAATGAAGATATCAACTTCCTTCTGACCAACCGCATTCCCCGAAAAGCGGTCACACATTTTATGGGTTGGTTCAGCAAGTTACGGATACGTTGGGTATCTGACTCTTCTATTGCCGTCTGGCGTCTGTTTACGGATCTGGATTTGTCCGATGCAAAAAAGCAACAGTTCGATAGCCTGCATGATTGCTTCACCAGGGAGCTTCGCGCCGGTGCGCGCGTGGTGGATGTGCGTCCTGAAGTGTTTGTGAGCCCTTCTGACGCTATCGTGGGGGAGTGCGGTCAAGTCATTGCCGGTCAGTTGTTTCAAGCGAAGGGATTCCCTTACGCAATGAAAGACCTCTTGGGTAGCGCTGTGGACGCGAGCGCTTGGGAAGACGGGTGTTACGTCACCTTAAGGCTGACCTCGGCGATGTATCACCGCTTTCATGCGCCGTACGACGCAGTGATACGCAAGGTCGTGTACATGTCCGGAGATACTTGGAATGTCAATCCGATTACGCTCAAGCGTGTAGAGAAGCTGTTTTGTAAAAACGAGCGAGCGATGATTGCCTTGGATGTGGGCGCCCATCGATACCCCGTCGCGTTGGTTCCTGTGGCGGCGATTCTAGTCGCCAGTATTCGCTTGCATGCGATTGATACCCTTTTTAGTGCAAGCTATCGCGGCGAAACAACGATCAACTGCGCGCATCGTGTCGAGAAAGGCCAAGAGCTCGGGTGGTTTGAGCATGGCTCAACGATTATTGTGTTTGCACCCAAGGGGTTTTCGCTTCATCCAGACATTCAGTCCGGCGCTCGGATACGAATGGGTCAGGCCCTCATGAATATGCCGAGCGATAGGGTGTCGAACAATGGGGCTGTCGCCCAACCCAGCGGGGTATCGTGATGACGCGAGGCTTTTATTATGTGATTGGCGCGCAAACCTTTTCGGCGCTCGCTGACAACGCACTATTCATTGCGGCGATTGCACTCATTCAGCAGCTCTCCGGCCCTGATTGGATGGCCTCCATCATGAAGTGGTGGGTGGCAGTTGGATACGTGGTGTTAGCGGCCTATGTGGGAGCGTTTGCCGATACCTTTCCGAAAGGCCGGGTCATGCTGTGGACCAATTCCCTTAAGGTGTGCGGCTGTGCGTTGATGTATTTTCACGGTGCTTTTGACTTGAGTGGCGAAGGGCAGATCGTAGTGGTCTGTGTGGCCTTCGCAATTGTTGGAGTCGGTGCAGCAGCATATTCGCCAGCTAAATACGGCATTATTACGGAGATGCTTGCACCCGCTGATTTGGTGAAAGGCAATAGTTGGATCGAAGGAATGACGGTTCTCTCTATTATTTTGGGTGCAGTGCTTGGAGGCGTGTTGATATCGCCTGCAGTGGCGTCATGGCTTCTCAGTCAACCAGTTATTGGGTCACTCGCCACATCACCCGCAGAGGCAGCGATTGTTGTGATTGCGGGACTCTACGCGATCGCAGCGGGGTTGAACTTCAAGATACCTGATACGGGCGTTCGCTATCCGCGACAGTCCACCAATCCCTTTGCCTTGAACCGTGAATTTTTTCGATATGTCTCGGTGTTATGGCGTGACAAGCTCGGACAAATTTCCTTGGCCGTTACAACGCTCTTTTGGGGAGCGGGCGCGACCTTACAGCTTGTGGTGATCGAGTGGGGGCGCGTGCAGCTGAACTACCGATTGGATCAAGCAAGCATACTAATGGGTGTGGCTGCACTCGGGACTATTTTTGGTGCGATCGCTGCTTCAAAGGTGAGTATTCAACGCTCACTCTCCGTCTTGCCCGTTGGCGTGTGTATGGGCTTAGTCGTACTGCTTATGCCGTTCGTTACTGCGACGTGGTCGGTGTACACGTTATTACTAGTCATTGGAGGGTTATCGGGATATTTTGTTGTACCAATGAACGCCTTGCTTCAGCACCGGGGGCATGTTCTGTTGTCGGCTGGACACTCCATCGCCGTGCAAAATTTTAATGAGCAGTTAAATATATTGTTAATGGTTTCACTTTACACAATGATGCTTTGGTTAGAGATCCCGATTAACAATATCATTATCGTGTTCGGTGTGTTGGTTGCTGTATTGATGGCGGTCATTATTCGATGGAATCACATTAATCATAAGCAGAGCCCCGATTTACATCAACAAATCGGGGACTCTGGTCATGGACGTTCGTTGTGATTCGGCGCAGGTCGCGTTAGCGATCGAAGCCGAAGTGGCGTCGGTAACGTGCGCTCATGTTCTCAACAGATAGAAGCATGGGAAAGTCGGCGGTATTGAAGTCTGGGTCCCAGGCAGGCTCACCACAGATTTGTGCGCCGAGTTTCTGGTAGCCAGCCAATAACGCAGGCGCTTTTGCGGGTAGGGCGCTATCGAGTTGTTCGACCGGATAACGGTTGTGCGGTGTCACACGTAGCGCGTTGCCTTCTGTAACGGTGTGGCGAACATCACGCCAGACTTTGGCGGCAGTGACACCGTCATCGCGCAGACTGACGCTCGCGCAGCCAAAGACGTACTGGTGGTTGCCTCGCTTCAGTATCTCTGCTAAGCCGGACCAAAGCATCATCAGCGCGCCACCTTGTCTGTAGGCTTCGTGGATGCATGCTCGTCCAAATTCCACCAGTTGCGCACGAATGTCACCCAGACCCGATAGATTGAATTCGGACTCTGAATAGTAACTGCCTGCTCGTCTTGCGTTCTCAGGGGTTAGTACTCGATAGGTCCCAATGACTTCGTCGGTGTCTACGTCTCTTACCATTAAGTGTTGGCACCATTTGTCGAATGCATCGCTATCGACCCCAGGCGCGCCGGAGTTGAATGCCGCTCCGAATTCACTTTTGAATGTGTCATAGCGCAATCGTTGAATAAGTTCCAGCTCTTGGTTGGTTTGAGCCAGTCCGACCACTAAGCCGCTGCCGGTAGTTGTCGTAGTTGGAGGATTGGTAAAACTTGAGGCGCTATGTACGAGTTCAAGCATCGGTTCCGTCTCCTTTGATGCCTGCCATTGTGAAAACAATTTATTTCAAAAAAGTGACGATTCAATGAAATATTTATGATTTATGACCTTGCAGGATTAGGTTCTTTGTCATTCATCTGTCATTTGATTTTGCTGCAATAACCTTCCCAAAGAAAGGAGCTGCCATGTCACACGATTCAGATGAACAAAATGTTAATTTCTCCGGCAATACAAATTTCCAAGAGGTGTTGTCCTCTGCCGTGAAGAATCGCGGTCGCCGAAATATCATTAAAGGCGGATTGGGCTTGGCAACACTAGCTGCCCTACCTGGTTTAGCCGTTGCTTCGAAGACTGTTGCCCAGGCGTTGCCATCCACTCTAGCCTTTCCGTCTGTCGCAAAAAGCTTGCTGGATCAAGTGATATTGCCACCTGGCTACAGCTTTACTGTGTTGCACGCAGCAGGCGATCCGATTGACACAACCGTTCCTGCGTACACAAACGCCGGGCTGGAGAAGGACGACTGGTCTCATCGCATCGGTGATCATCATGACGGTATGGACCTCTATTACATTGACGGTGCTGGACGTTACTCAACGACAGCGACCGCTAAAGCGGTGCTCTGCGTGAATCATGAAAGCTCGGCGGATTCACATTTTCTGCATCCTGCGGGACAGACTTCAAACGGGCAGTCGCGCAAAAAGTTCGATCAGTTTGGTTTTTGGGATTTGGGAGCGCGCCCTGAACTCGAGGTGCTAAAGGAAATTAATCTGCATGGCGTTTCCGTCGTTGAATTGCAGCAGACTGGCAAAGGCTTTTCGTACAAAATCGACTCGACACTGAACCGACGTATCACCCCAGAAACACCCATGCGGATTGCGGGTGCTCGCGAGCATCTCGCTGATATCCAAAAAATGATGCGAACAGCCTTTGATGCCTCGGGTGCAACCTCGCGTGGCACACTTAACAATTGTGGGCACGGGATGACTCCTTGGGGTACGTACCTCACCTGTGAGGAAAACTGGGCGCGTTATTTTCAGATTGCTCCAGGAGCCAATCCGGGTGACGGCAAGCATGTCACTTCGCTTAAACGCTACGGTGTGGCTTCAGCTCCCTTGGATCCAAAGGCTCCTAGGGCCTCTAGCCAAGGTTGGCACACCGTGTCGAATACCGACAATCGTTTTACGCGCTGGAATCTTGCCGTGCTGGCAGCTGAGCCAACAGGCGATTTTCGTAACGAAGCGTATACCTTTGGCTATAACGTAGAGATCGATCCGCTCAACCCGGGCTCCACGTCAGTCAAGCGCGTCACCATGGGGCGCTTTGCGCATGAGGCCGCTGTTTGCGGTATCCCCGAGGCAGGCAAGCCCTTGGCGTTCTATATGGGTTGTGATTCAGTCAACGAATATATTTACAAGTTCGTCAGCAAGGAACTTTGGGATCCAAAGGACGTCGGTGGCGGGTTGGCCGCTGGCGACAAATATCTGAATGAAGGTGCGTTGTATGTCGCGCGATTTGATGCCGATGGCACAGGACGCTGGCTGGAACTGTCGTTTAACAATCCAGCGATTGCAAATTTCCCATCCTATCGTTTCGCGAACCAGGCGGACGTTTGGGTCAACGCGCGTTTGGCGGCCGATGCGGTGGGCGCCACGCCGATGGATCGCCCGGAATGGGGTGCTGTGAACCATGTCAACGGCGAAATATATTTTGCTTTGACAAACAACAATGCCACACATCGCACACCCGCGAAAGTCAATGCGGCCAATCCCCGCAGTTATGCGGATGTGGATGGACGTAAGTCAATGGGTAATCCCAACGGTCACATCATTCGTTTTCGTGAAGAGAGCGGCCTGTCGACTGCGGCGAGCTTCGCCTGGGATATCTTCTTGTTCGGTGCTGAAGAGGACGCGGGTTCGGCAAACTTGTCTGGGTTAACGGCCGCGAATGACTTTTCGTCACCTGATGGCTTGTGGTTTAGCAAGGCAACTGGAATTTGCTGGATTCAAACCGACGACGGTGCGATGACCGACGAGACCAATTGCATGATGCTTGCTGCGATTCCTGGCAAAGTAGGCGATGGCGCTAAGCGCACGGTCGAAAATAAGCTCACGATCGCTGGGGCGGAACAAACCGGCACTCAGGAGACCTTTATCGGCGCGACCCTCGGCGAAGGCCGTTTGAAGAGATTCTTGGTCGCGCCGAGGGGGTCAGAGGTCACCGGCGTGGTTGAAACGCCCGACGGTAAGACCATGTTTGTGAATATTCAGCATCCGGGCGAAAAAACGCCCGCGTTAGGACAAGGGGATGCGTTTAAACTGGAAAGTAGCTGGCCCGGGAATGCCGGCTATGGAAAACCGGGTCGCCCGCGGTCCGCGACTATCGTCATTACACGCGATGACGGTGGTTTAATCGGACTGTAACGACGTTGAAAACTGGTCGTTTCGTAATCAAAATGAAATATTTGGTGGGTAACTTAGCGACCAGTGACTGAAGTTACGTTTTTTAGTTTAGGGGTCACGATGACCCATTGGAACCGACATGCCTGATAAACACATCTCGTCTCAGTTCGATTTGGAGTTGAATGCGCTTTGTAGCAACTTGCTTGAGATGGGCGGACTCGTCGAATCGCAAACGCAAGAGGCAATGGCTGCGTTTACCGAGATGGATCTTGTGCGCTGCGAGGCGGTGATCGCTCGTGAAAAGTTAGTGAATGCCAAAGAGATTGAAATCGATTCGGGCTGTACGGAAATTATTGCCAAGCGACAGCCTACCGCACGAGATCTAAGACTAGTCATGGCGATTTCGAAAGCCAACACTAATCTTGAGCGTGCGGGCGATGAGGCAGAGAAGGTCGCGAAGCGTACGCGACGGATTATTCGCAAGGGTGTCGAAAACAACATCAACGTCGCGGAAATCATTATCTCTGGGCAAATGGCGCTGAAGCAACTGCGTCAAAGCTTGGATGCCTTTGCCAGACAGGACGCTGCCGCTGCCGCTGTGATTGTGTTGGATGACAAACAGATTGACGAAGAGTTTCGCGCCTTTGTGCGTAAGCTGACCTCTTATCTGGCCGAGGACCCGCACACCATTGCGACAGGCTTGGATATTCTCACCATTGCCAAGTCGATCGAGCGAATCGGCGATCATGCCAAGAATATTGCTGAATTCATTATTTATGTTGTGGGTGGTGATGATCTGAGACACAGTCCCAAGAAAGAGTTAATGCAGCGCGCGACAGAATAAGGATCGGTTTATGAGTCAACGTATTCTGATTGTTGAAGACGAGCCTTCGATTTCTGAGCTGATTGCGATCAATTTGCTTCATGGTGATTATGTCGTCGATCGCGCTTTTCAGGCCGATGAGGCTACACAGCTGATGCGCCAGACCATGCCCGACCTCATCATCCTGGATTGGATGCTGCCAGGCAAGTCGGGTGTTCAGTTTGCAAAAGAGCTGCGCGGCAATGAAGCGACGGCGATGGTTCCAATTTTGATGCTCACAGCAAAGAGCGAAGAGGCCGACAAGGTGTTGGGGCTGGATTCGGGCGCGGACGACTACATGACCAAGCCTTTCTCGACCAAGGAACTGCTGGCGCGTGTTAAGGCGCTGTTACGCCGTCACAGCCGCGCACCCTCGCAGGATGAGTTGATGGTGCTGGGTGCGATGCGGCTTGATCCTGTGACGCATCGTGTCACAGCCGAATGGCCGAATGCAACCCGTCGCGAAATTGTAGTCGGACCGACCGAATTTCGTTTGTTGCAGTTTCTAATGAGCGCACCCGAGCGCGTGCATTCCCGGACCCAGTTGCTCGATCAGGTTTGGGGTAATGAAGTCTTTATCGAAGAGCGGACCGTCGATGTGCATATTCGCAGGCTTAGAGTCGCACTGGCCGTGGCGAAGTGTGATGCCTACATTGAAACAGTTCGTGGAGTCGGTTATCGTGCAACGAGGACACCGAGCCCAACCGCGGACGGTGATCGATCTTAGCCATAGTTGCTCGGAGCGTTGTGTGTAATGTCAGCAGCTACAGGGCGGTTTATCCTTATTCTCGGTGCCTCCATTGCGCTTGCGTTCTTGGGCGGGCATTGGTTGGGGGAGTGGGGCGCCTATCTGCTAGGTAGCATCCCGCTGATTTTCCCCTTGGCATACTCCTATTACAACCTGCAGCGCCTGCGGGACAATCCCTCGACGACTGATGAGCAGTCGCGCCCCGCCTTAGGTCTTTGGGGGGAGGTGTTTACTCAGCGCCATCGCGTGCTCAAAGAGATGCGGAATCGTATCCAGGCCATCGAACAACAACACGATCGTTTTATTCAAGGCTTTCAGGCGTCACCTAATGGCGTCATTATGCTGGATGCACAGAACCAAGTTGAGTGGTGTAACTCGAGCGCCGAAAGGTTTTTTGGTCTGAATTTTGCAAAAGACGCGAAGCAGAGCATCACACATCTTGTTCGTCATCCAGAGTTTGTCAACTACTTGAGTGCGGCTGAATTTGACAACCCCGTTGTGATTGAACGTATGGGCGTCGCCGCCAATTTAACCGTGGTCGTGCAGGTTTTCCCTTTTGCAGATGATCAGTCCTTGCTGTTGGCGCAAGACATTACGGATTTGCAGCGCACAGAAGCGATGCGCCGAGATTTCGTCGCCAATGTGTCGCATGAGATTCGTACGCCATTAACGGTGTTGATTGGTTTTCTAGAGACCATGCAATCGATCGAATTAGCACCAGATCAGCAAAATCGATATCTGGATTTGATGATGACGCAATCCCGTCGGATGAAAAATCTTGTTGAGGATTTGTTGACGCTTGCAAAGCTTGAAGCAAACTCTAAAGTGGCGGCGTGTACTCCGTTTAATGTGGTGGCGGAAATGGGAGCCTTGCGCTCGGATGCGGAAGCGCTATCGAAAGGGAAGCATCAGATTGATTTTGCTGTGGATGCGACCCATATGTTGATGGCTGAACAGCGTGAATTGCAATCCGCATTTAGCAATCTTATTTCGAATGCGATTCGGTATACGCCCGAGGGCGGTTCGATCTCTGTGAGGTGGTCGGTTGGTATCGATGGTTACGGAGAGTTTTCGGTTACCGATACGGGACCAGGTATTGATTCAGCACACCTGGCACGACTGACAGAGCGTTTTTATCGCGTGGATGGGAGCCGTTCGCGTGACACAGGGGGCACGGGTCTTGGACTCGCAATCGTCAAGCATATTGCGACGAGGCATCATGCACAGTTACACATTGCAAGTACCTTGGGCAAAGGCAGTACGTTTACCTTGCGCTTTTCACCAGAGCGCTTAGACGTTGTTCCCACGCAGGTGCGTGTATCGTCCGTCTAAGGGCGGATAGCTCTAGCGTGCTTGAGCAAAACTATCCTAGTCTTTGACCTGTGCTGAGCAGCCGCGAATCAAAAAAACTGAAGCCCCTTAGTTGGTGGACTCGTTTAGCGCCCGCCAACAAGCAAAGGTCAAGGCACGATTCCAATGCAATCACGGCAATATAGGCGCCACCAAAGCTCAGGATGCTTGTGATGGTTGGGACACTAAAGCCTTGGCCGTAGATGGTCCAAAAAATCACCCAGGCCACAACCCCGCCTTGGAAGGTCGCCGACAACTTGAGTACTTGCTGAGAGGAAAGATCTACATAAGCCGTGCGGGGTGAAATGACGCGACGTGCAACATAACTCAGAGCGAATAACGGGAGCAGTAGGCTGGTGAGGTTCATCCCGAACTGGGGTAGGTCGGTTGGGGAAAAAAGCAGACCTTGCATGAGCAGCCCAAGCGTCAAGCCGATTGCTGTTGGCCCCGCACCGAAAAGTAAAAACAAGCTGCTCCCCATAATCAGATGCACCTCTGATATGCCAACAGGGTGATGCCACAACACTTCGAAGAAACAAAACACAAGAAAGGTCGCGATCACGCTTCGCTGAACCAA
>CAIUZV010000057.1 GCA_903903735.1 uncultured beta proteobacterium
AAGCACTTTGTGGGTCGTCCCACGCCGGTCTACCACGCACGGCGTTGGTCCGAAGAGCTCGGGGGCGCGCAGATTTGGTTCAAGCGCGAAGACTTAAACCACACCGGTGCCCACAAAATCAATAACAGTCTCGGGCAGGCGTTGTTGGCGCGACGCATGGGTAAAAAACGTATCATCGCTGAAACCGGCGCGGGCCAGCACGGCGTGGCAACGGCAACGGTCTGTGCGCGCTACGGGATGGAGTGTGTGGTGTACATGGGCATCGATGATGTCAAACGCCAGTCGCCCAATGTGTTCAGAATGAAGTTGCTCGGGGCGACCGTGGTTCCTGTCGAATCGGGTTCCCGCACGCTCAAAGACGCGCTCAACGAGGCGATGCGTGACTGGGTGACCAACGTTGACAACACGTTCTACATTATCGGCACCGTGGCCGGCCCTCACCCTTATCCGATGATGGTCCGTAACTTCCATTCGGTGATTGGTAAAGAATCCATCGAGCAAATGCCTCTGTATGCTGGCCGTCAGCCTGATTACGTGTTGGCGTGTGTCGGTGGTGGCTCAAACGCCATGGGTATTTTCCACCCCTATATTCCGTACGAGAACACCAAACTTGTAGGCGTTGAAGCCGCGGGTGAGGGGATCGCAACGGGCAAGCACTCTGCGTCGTTGATGCATGGCCGAGTGGGTGTGTTGCACGGTAATCGCACCTATGTCTTGCAAGACGAGAACGGTCAAGTTCGCGAAACGCACTCCGTGTCTGCCGGACTGGATTATCCGGGCGTTGGCCCTGAGCACGCTTGGCTCAAAGACAGTGGCCGCGCAACCTATGAAAGCGTGACAGACGATGAGGCGCTCGCGAGTTTTCATCACTGCTGCCAGATCGAAGGCATTATCCCTGCGCTTGAAACCTCACATGCGCTTGCCTACGCTGCAAAGCTTGCCCCAACGCTGTCTAAGGACAAGGTGATTTTGGTCAATCTGTCCGGACGCGGCGATAAAGATATCAACACCGTCGCACAGCGCGCAGGCATGGTGCTTTAAAAAGTTTGAAAGGTTTGAATAGAACACATGGCCACACCTACTGATCGCATTGCCGCAGCGTTTGCGCGTGCCGCCCAAGACAAGCGGGCGGCGCTGATTCCTTATATTGCTGCGGGTAATCCTTTGCCTGCAACGACGGTGCCCTTGATGCACGCTTTGGTGAAAGCCGGTGCGGATGTGATCGAACTTGGCATTCCTTTTTCTGATCCCATGGCCGATGGCCCCGTCATTCAGCGGGCCGCGGAGCATGCGATTGCGCAAGGGATTGGGCTCAAGCATGTGTTGGCGATGGTGACCGAATTTCGCAAGCAGGATGCGGTCACGCCTATCGTCCTGATGGGTTACGCCAATCCCATTGAAAATATTGGCCAGCAAGCGTTCGCTGAGCAAGCAGAGCTCGCCGGTGTAGATGGTTTGTTGACAGTAGATTATCCGCCCGAGGAAATCGATGATTTCGTTGACTTGCTAGGCAAGCATCACATTGCGCCGATCTTTTTGTTGGCGCCGACTTCGACTGAGGCGCGCATCCAGGCTGTTGGCAAGATTGCGCGTGGGTATGTCTACTATGTGTCACTCAATGGCGTCACGGGCGCCGGTAATTTGGACACCGCCGATGTCGCAAGCCGGCTCAAGGGAATCCGCAAGCATGTCTCTTTGCCAGTCGGTGTGGGTTTTGGTATTAGCGATGCACAGAGCGCACAGCGCATCAGCTTGGTGGCTGATGCGGTCGTGATTGGCAGTAAGTTGATTGACACCATGACAAAGGCGTGTGCAGGTTTGCCGGTCGCTGAACAATCTCAGGCTGCCATTATCGCAGGCGCAGATTGGCTTGGACATATTCGTCAGGCGATGAATGTGGCACGCACTGCATCGCAATCTGCTGGACAAACAAAATGAGCTGGCTTGGCAAACTCATCCCACCTCGTATCAATAAAACACCAACGCCGGAAACGACGACCAAACGTGTCCCTGAGGGACTGTGGGTCAAGTGCCCCTCTTGCGAGTCTGTTCTGTACAACGAGGATTTGGCAGCGAACCTGCATGTGTGTCCGAAGTGTGATCATCACATGCGTTTGGGCTCTCGCGCGCGCATCGAGTCTTTGCTGGACATCGAAGGCCGCGTAGAAATTGGATCCAACACACGTTCGATGGATCCGCTTAAATTTAAAGACTCGCGCAAATATCCTGAGCGTGTTCAGGAAGCGGTGCGTCAAACCGGCGAGACCGACGCCCTAGTTGTCGTGAGTGGCGCGATCCGCAGTGTTCCCTGCGTGCTGGCATGTTTCGAATTTGAATTCATGGGCGGCTCGATGGGTTCAGTTGTTGGCGAGCGCTTTGTGCAAGGCGTGCAAGCTGCAATCAAGCAGCGTGTGCCATTTATTTGCGTTGCAGCCTCGGGCGGCGCGCGTATGCAAGAGAGTTTGTTCTCTCTGATGCAGATGGCAAAAACGAACGCAATGCTTGTTCAGTTAGCGCAAGCAAAACTGCCTTTCATCAGTGTGCTGACCGATCCAACCATGGGTGGCGTCTCTGCGAGCTTCGCCTTCATGGGCGATGTGGTGATTGGCGAGCCCAAGGCGTTGATTGGTTTTGCCGGGCCACGCGTCATCGAACAGACTGTACGTGAAAAACTTCCCGAAGGCTTTCAGCGCTCAGAGTTCTTGCAGCAAAAAGGTGCGATCGATATGGTGCTCGATCGCCGCCAGTTGCGCGAAGAGCTCGCTCGCCTGATGGCGATCATGACAAACCAAGCAGCGGATGTGGTCGCTGCATGATGAATAGCTGACCTTGTCTTAGGCAAGATCAGCGACATAAAAAAGAGCCCTGATGATTATCATCAGGGCTCTTTTGCTTTCATGCCCGCAGCCGTGACTGCGGGACAGGCCCGCGTCGTCTAGGCGCGCGTCTCAACTTGCACGAGCGGTTCGTTTGATACGACCACTGCAGGCTTGCGTGCTCGGCCGAGCTGCACCGGTACGATGACCTGGTTTGCCATGGCTGTTGCAACACGTGCCTGATCGCTTTCAATCCACTGCAGACCAGCAGATTGCACAATTGCGTGTAAGGCTGCTGTGTCAAGCGCTGGGGCGATGATCGGCTGTGGGGCGACAGGTGCCTGAACAGCAGCTTGCACAGGCGCTTGGACAGGCGCAGCAACCGGAGCTGGAGCAGCGACAGGTGAAGCTGCCTGCTCGATTACCTGAGGCGCTGCCACTGGCGATGGTGCAATCGACGGCGTTGCTAAGGGTGTCGGTGCAGGTGCCGCTGCCGCTGCAGGCGCAGCGTATACGGGTGCTGCAGCTGCGGGTGCTGCAGCGCTAGCAGGTTCGACGTATTGCATCGGTGCGTTTGAAAGCCCCGGTGTGGACGTATGTCCAAAGTTGCGATCGTCTTGCTGAGTAAGCTGCGGCGCTGGCGTGGCATGCGTTTGAAGAGGCGCGCTGTTTGCCTGTTGCATTGGTGCGCTCTGATCCTGACCATCGTTCTCGAACGTTGAGCCTTCATCTTGTCCACGACGTCCACGACGGCTGCGACGACGACGGCGTTTGCGTTCTGGATCAGACTGGTCGCCATCCTCATCGTTGTAGCCCGTTGCCGGTACGCCTTGTTGCAGAGTGTTTTGCTCGTCAGAGGTGGTAGCGGGGTTGCCTGTGGGGCGGGGCCCTTGTGGTGCACGACGTTCGGTCTGTTGTGCAGTACCTTCAGCTTGTTGGCCGTCAACAGCAGATTGCTCATTGCGTGTATCCAGACCTTCATCACGGCGATTGCGACCGCCGCGACGACGATTACGCCCGCCGTTACGGCCGTTGTCATCACCGCCTTGCTCGCTGCCTTCTGCCCGCGGCGCTTGCGCGCTACGTTCGTCGTCACGCGCCGGACGGCGATTGTCCTGTTGTCCACTACCAGCCTCATTGCCGCCGGTGCGTCCATCGCCACGCGCTTCGTTGCGATTGTCTGGACGGCGTCCACGACCGCCGCGATTGCCGCCACGACGGTCATTTTGACCGTTGCGACCGCGTTGCTCGCGCGACTCGGAAGGTTTGGCTTCTTCGGTCTTCGCCTCTGTTGAAGAGCCGCCCGATAGCCAACCAAACAATCGTTTGAAGAAACCTGGTGAGGCCTCTGACGCTTCTGCCTTTTTGGCGGACGTGGAGGAGACAGGCGCAGGTTGTGCAGGTGTAATACCTTTAACCAGCGCTTCTGGCTTGGACTTAACTTCTTGCTCTTTCGGTGCCCAGCTCATGTCGGTCGACGGAGCATCGACTAACTCGAAGCTCGTTTTGATGTCTTCCAAGCGTGGATCGTCGTGACGCAAGCGTTCGATGTGGTGGTGCGGCGTTTCGAGGTGGCGATTGGGGATCAGAATCAAGTTGACCTTGAGTCGTGATTCGATCTTTGTAATGTCTGAACGCTTTTCATTTAGC
>CAIUZV010000058.1 GCA_903903735.1 uncultured beta proteobacterium
ATCATCTAGTGACTTTGCCTCACAGCGCTGCGCGTCCCAGCCGACCCGCGCCAGATTCACGCGCGCTGCCGCAGGAGACAAGTCAGCAATGCCGACAAGATGCACACCAGGGGTGCGCGGGATCTGCGACAAGTACATCGAACCAAATTTACCTGCGCCTATCAAGCCAATCCGGATCGGACGATTCGCCGCTGCCCGCTCTAACAACTTAGCATGCAAGCTCATGCGGTTTCCTTCAAAGGATCAAGTGAGGTTTTAAGAGCGCTACTTGGCATCCCCTTTGCCCAGGGAAGGTCGACGGGATAGGGTTTAAGCAAACAGTCATCCGGCAAACACTCGATTGGGGTGAAGTCCCTGTGTGCAATATATTCAGGGCGCTTATGACGGCGAATATGATTCGACACCGCGCATACGCTCAGATACACACTATTACGATTCCAGGGCGAAAGGTTGCTTGAGGACGCATGCACGAGACAGCTGTGGAACAAGATCATCGAACCCGCAGGGCCTGTTGGGCTGACGATGCCACCATCTTTATCACCCGCACGCCCGACGAGCTGGCGGATGAGGTCGTTATCAACAGTCCATAGCGGATAGCTTGTGGTGGTGAGGTCATGCTTGGCATTCACCACGCCTTTCTTGTGACTACCCGGGATGAACATCAAGGGGCCATTGAAGGGATTCACATCATCCAAAAAAATCGCCACGTTCATCGCGCGCTCAGTTGGCATGAGATCATCATTGAGCCATGTGCCGTAATCCTGATGCCACTGCCACACATCACCCTCAAACGCCATCTTGCCGTTGATCTTGAACTGGTGCATGTAAAGCTTTTCACCAAAAAGATCTTCCACAGGCTTGATCATCCGCGGGTGGCGCGCGAGCTTTGCGAAAGGCTCGCTATACATGTGGGCCGCAAAGTTTGTACGTACGGCGTCGCTATCCTTCTCCCGAACGTTGTAGGCCTCGCGTCGGCTGTAGAGTTCTGGCACTGCAGCATTGAGCGCTTTAGTTTCTTCGGGGCTAAACAAGCCAGGAAAGAACAGGTAGCCATCCTTGTCGAAGTCCGCAAGTTGTTCCGGAGTCAGGTTCATGGTTATCTCTCTATATAGGGGGTCGGGCTACATTCTCGTAATATACAAGAGCGAGGGTATAAAACCTGTATAGTAAATAAAAATTGCTTGGTCGTTTATTTCCCTTACATCAAGCTAAAAACTGACGAGACTTCATCACTATGAGCATCAACGGTAAGGCCTATATAGCAGGCATTTTTGAACATCCCGCACGAAAAATCCAAAATAAATCCCTGGCACAGTTACATGCCGAATGCGCAAAAGGTGCCCTTGAGGATGCGGGGCTCACCCTACAGGACATAGATGGGTATTTCTGTTCGACCGACGCCCCAGGAGGCCTAGGCGGCATCAACATGATTGACTACATGGGGCTGACCGTCACGCATTCCGATTCCACCAATACAGGGGGCTCTTCCTATCTGTATCTGGTTGCGCACGCCGCAGAAGCGATCGCTGCGGGAAAATGCAACGTCGCACTCATCACCTGTGCCGGCTTTGGCAGACCAGGAACGATTGTGCGCGAACTGGATTCGAGCATTCCCGATACCCCTTTTGAAATCCCCTATGGCCCGGTGACTGTGAACCTGTATGCCCTAGCCGCGATGCGCCATATGTACGAGTTTGGCACTACAAGCGAACAGCTGGCGTGGGTAAAGGTTGCTGCATCGCACCATGCGCAGCACAACCCGAACGCGATGCTCAAGAAGGTCGTCACGGTGGAAGATGTAGTGAACTCTCCCATGATTTCAGACCCTCTGCATCGACTGGACTGTTGCGTGGTCACCGATGGCGGCGGCGCCGTGATCGTGGTCAGCCCAGAAATCGCCAAAACACTAAAGCGTCCGAAAGTGAAGCTCATCGGTGCAGGGGAATCGCCAAAAGGCCAGATGGGCGGCAAAGTCGACATCACCTACTCCGGTGCGGTGCGCTCCGGCCCAATCGCGTTCGCTGAAGCGGGCATCACGCCCAAAGACATCAAATACGCATCGATTTACGACAGCTTCACGATCACCGTTGTCATGACACTTGAAGATCTAGGCTTTTGTAAAAAAGGCGAAGGCGGAAAGTTCGTCATGGACGGCAATCTCATTTCTGGTGTGGGCAAACTACCGTTCAATACAGACGGTGGCGGCCTGTGCAATAACCACCCCGTCAACCGCGGCGGCATCACCAAGATTATTGAAGCCGTACGCCAACTGCGCGGAGAAGCGCATCCACTTGTACAAGTTAAAAACTGCGATCTCGCGCTCGCACACGGAACAGGCGGTGCCTTGAGCACACGTCACGGCAGCGCCACACTCATCATGGAAAGAGAATAACGCGATGACTACTCCCTACCAAGACAGAAAAATTCCTGCACCTAAATGCAATGATGGTGACGAGGTCTACTTCAACGCTGCAACCGAAGGTAAGCTACTCGTCAAACAATGCGCTGACTGCGGTGAATATCATCACTATCCGCGTGCGCTTTGCCCCTTCTGCTTTAGCGACAAGACGGAATGGAAAGAAGCGAAAGGGTCTGGAACCATCTACAGCTACAGCATCACCCGAACATCAGGTCCAGTGCCCTACGCGATTGCCTACGTCACGCTCGACGAGGGCCCAACGATGCTGACAAATATTGTCGACTGCGACCTAGATGCCATTCGTTGCGGACAACGTGTGAAGGTTGCGTTTAAGCCAAGCGAAGACGGCCCAAGTGTTCCCGTTTTTACACTCGCCTAACGTACAAGAGGTGATGCCATGAGCGACACCAAGTCGCGTTTGACCTATCGCCTCGTTGAATAGCTCCACGACAATAAAATAAACGATCAATCTACCGCCTCCCACCCATGAATAAAGTTATCTCAAGTGCCACCGAAGCAATCTCAGACATTCCCGATGGTGCACGCGTCGCAATTTCAGGTTTTGGCCTAGCTCACCGCTTTCCGAATACTTTAATTTTTGCATTGCGCGACAAAGGGGTGCGTGACCTGACAATCGTCTGCAACTCACTCGGTGCCAATGGTGAGAAAGGCCAACTATTGGTTGAGAACGATCAAGTTAAAAAGATCATCACGTCTTTCTCTATTCGAGCTGGCATGCAAACAGAAGCTGAGAGGCGCATCGCAGCCGGCACGCTTGATGTAGAGCTCGTTGCACAAGGAACGTTGGTTGAGCGTTGTCGTGCTGGCGGTGCAGGGATTCCAGCGTTTTACACGCCGACTGGCGTTGACACAGCCTTGGCTGAGGGCAAGGACATTCGCTACTTTGACGGCAAGCCCTACCTAATGGAAGAAGCGATCCATGTCGACTTCGCATTCTTGAGCGGCTATAAAGCAGACCGTGCAGGTAACGTTCAGTTTCGCGGAGGCAGTGGCAACTTCAACGTGAGCTTTGCCAAGGCCGCACGTGTCGCCATCGTCGAAGTCGAAGAGATTGTCGAAGTCGGCGAGTTAGCACCTGAGCACATCAACTTGCCCGGAATTTTTGTATCCCGAGTCGTCAAAATTACAGACCCGATCGATGTGCGCTCACTCTCGCGCACCGAAAAGCGCCCCGCCGATAGCGCACGCAACTACAACGGCAAACCAGCGCTGACTCGCACGGGCATCGCGAAGAATGCAGCCAAAATTGTGCGTAACGACTCCTATGTGAATTTAGGCGTAGGCCTCCCCACCCTCGTTTCAAACTACCTGGATGGTCGTGGCGTATGGCTACATGCCGAAAACGGCGTACTTGGCTACGGCGGTATCGTCACTGGGGATGCGATTGATCCCGACGTGTTCAATGCAGGTAGCCAATTTGTTGAAGCGATCCCTGGCACCTCATTCTTTGAGAGTGTGACCTCCTTTGAAATGGCGCGTGGCGGTCACATCGACACGGTTATTCTAGGTGCCTATGAGGTCGATCGTGAAGGCAACGTCGCGAACTGGAGTACGACCGATACGCGTCGCGGTGGGATTGGCGGCGCGATGGATTTGATCTCAGGCGATGTCGAGTTAATCATCGTCATGGAACACTCAGATAGCAAAGGCAACACCAAACTGCCCAAGCAGTGCAAGTATCCATTAACGGGACGCCAATGTGTCGATTGGCTCGTGACCGATCTGGCTGTTCTGCACTGGGTGAACGGCCGCTTCGTCCTAGAGGCCGTGGCACCTGGCTTTACGCCAGAAGAAGTCCGGGCGCTTGGTCAAATTGAATTTGATATCGCGCCCGACTACAAGATGATGGACTAACCTTCGAGCTTGGTCGAAGCCCAAGCGGTGAGCAATGGCTTGCCGCTCGTGGTGGTCCAAACCCCGAGGTAACGGTTGTAAAGATTCTTGTCCACGCCGTCAGAATGAATCTTCATTCTAACTTTGCCCTCGACAATCACTGACGTACCCGCCACGCGCGCGGTCACTTCTTCGCGATCGATCTGCAGATATTGCACACGCTTTGTGGCGACGCTGTCAACGTAGCTCTCTTTCGTATCGCGGCGACCACTTGCATGCGTATACGTGAGGCCTGCATCGATCAGCGCAGCTAAGCCAGGGCCATCTTTTGCGACTAACACCTTGCAACGCTGCTCATCGAGTGCCAACACCTGCTGCTCAAGCGCTTTAATCTCTGCTGGGGTCATATCAAGGTCTCCTTGGTAGAGTTTTAAAAGTATGTTGAATAGCTTATTCTAAAAACAACTCAATCGCTCATACACTGTACGACAAATGACGAGCGTTTTCGTCAGCCACGGCTCGGCTTTTTGGTTCTAGACAAATGCGACGACTTCCATCAATTATTCTCTGTACAGTCCTCACACTACTTGGAGGCTGCGCAGAGGTACCTTTCTCAAGTGCCGATGTTGAATTTTTTCAACCTCCTATCGTCGCCACTCAAGCGCCTGAGCGGCCCATCACGAACTTCAGTCTTTTTAACAACACCACCAAAGTCAATCTCGCACCGATGCGCCCGATCGTGCCGACCTTTAACGGCAAAGGCAATCTTCTTGCAAGCTGGACTCCTCACCCCGATGGTGTGAAAAATAGGCCGACGTTCGTGATCGTTCACGGAGGGCATGGATTGACGCCAGGCGACTTCGCGACAGCCCTCTGGGCAAGAAAAGACTTAGGCGCGAATACGCTAGTGCTGGACAGCTACTGGAGTCGAGGCCGAGATGAGAACTGGGTGACCTATACCCCGCTTGGCGCTAACGCTCGCATGCTAGATGCCATTGCAACGGGGCGATGGCTCGTCTCGCAAGGCATTGACCCAAACCAGTTATTTTTGATGGGTGGTAGCCAAGGGGGTTGGGCAGTCTTAAGGACCTTCACCGACGAGCCCTTTATGCGCGAATACGCAAAGGGCTTATATCGCGCCGGCTTCAGTCTCTACCCCGTCTGCAACAGCAAAGGTTGGAAAGAAGACCCAACCCTAGGCCCCTACTGGGGACCAGTGCTTGTATTCACCGCCGGGAAAGATACGGCAACACCGCCAGAGCGCTGCCCTACCCAGGTATTCAAAGATGCAACTGCTTGGACACACTACCCTGAGGCAACACACGGTTGGGACACCTCAAACCGTGGCGCGCATACGCCCTCTGTCGACGGCGAATGCGGCAAAGCCTTAAATGTCTACAACCGTTTTGCAGTATGCCGCTCTGACTCTGCAACACGAGATATGCATGAGCGGATAAAGGAATTCATTAAGACTCTGTAATGCGATCTAAAGGTGTTTGTCACAGATTCGTTACATCAGACAGTTAACATCAAACACAAGTTAGCTTTCTTGCCTTGTTTACATCCCACCATAACCTCGCAAAGAGTGCCATCTAGACAATGACAACCTGTACGAAGATAACTCGGTTAGTTTTAAGCTTCAGCCTCCTACTTGTCACCAGTTCAATCAGTTTTGCTCAAAGCTTTTCTTTTGTGGCTCTTGGTGACCATCCCTACGGAGTCGCAGAAAAATCTTATCCTCCCTACCGCGCCTTAATCTCAGCAATCAATCGCGCACAACCCGCGTTCTCGATACACGTCGGCGACTTTAAGAGTGGCTCCACGGTGTGCTCGGATCAAGAGTTTTTAGAGCAATTCAAACACTTCTCGATGTTCGAGCAGGGCGTGGTCTACACGCCAGGCGACAATGAGTGGACAGATTGCCATCGGCGAAGTAACGGCGGTTACGATCCCTTAGAGCGCCTAGGCAAAATAAGACAGCTGTTCTATAACCCTATAAAGTCGCTAGGCATGAACCCGATCACCTTAGTCAGTCAGGCTCAGATACAGCCGGCGTTTTCAACTTTCGTAGAAAATCAGCGCTGGGTGCACAACGACGTA
>CAIUZV010000059.1 GCA_903903735.1 uncultured beta proteobacterium
ACAGAGAGATTTTTCATCATGGTTTCACGATGCTCTGCCGGACAGGGCGTAATACCAAAGCCGCAGTTACCCATGACGACTGTCGTCACGCCCAGTCCAGGCGAGGGAGACAACGTAGGATCCCAAGTCACCTGTGCATCGAAATGGGTGTGCAGGTCTACGATACCCGGCATCAGTGCAAGACCCTTGGCCTCAACAACCCGCTTGGCTGAGCCCTCGACCACACCAACTTTGGCAACCACGCCATCTTTGACGGCAACATCTGCGTTGCGCCCTGGGTTGCCTAAGCCATCAAATACTTGTGCCTGACGAATAATTAAATCGTACATTGCTATCTCCCCCAATCTTGTTTTTATACAATGCCCTGCGCCTTGAGCGCGGCAACCTGTTCGGTTGTCTTCTTGAGCACCTTAGTCAAAATCTCATCTGTGTGTTGCCCTAAGGCAGGTGGCGGAACCTCGTGCACAATCGGCGTCTCGGAGAACTTCATTGGACTACCGACCAATGAAACTTTTCCGGCCACGGCATGGGGTAACTCAATCTTCATGCCACGGGCGAGTACCTGTGGCTCTTCAAAGACTTGTGCCACCGTATTGATCGGTCCGTTTGCCACACCTGCTTGATCAAGCAGCTTGACCCACTCACGTGTGGTGCGCGTTAAAAATATTTCATTTAACAATGCCGTGATGGCTTCGCGATTTTTAACCCGAGCACCGTTTGTCGAATAAAGCGGATCCTTCGCTAAGTGCATACAGTCAGCCACTTCGCAAAACTTATTAAACAAATTGTCATTGCCACATGCCAAAATCAAAGCACCATCAGAGGTCTTGAAAGTTTGGTAAGGCACGATATTGGGATGCGCGTTGCCAATCGCCTTCGGTGATTCGCCTGTTGCGAAATAGTTCATCGCCTGATTTGCTAGGAATGCCACGCACGAATCCAACAGCGATACGTCGATCCATTGCCCTTTTCCAGTGACGGCGCGATTCGCAAGCGCAGCGCAAATTGCGATGCTCGCATACATACCTGTTGTCAGGTCAATGATCGGCACACCAACGCGCTGCGGACCGCCACCGGGAAGATCATCACGCTCACCGGTTACGCTCATGAGTCCGCCCATGCCCTGCGCCATAAAATCGTAGCCGGGACGATCCTTTTCAGGACCGGTTTGTCCGAAGCCTGTCACCGAACAATAAATAATCGCGGGATTAATCGCTTTGATGTCCTCGTAGCCCAAACCATAACGGGCGAGATCACCTACTTTGTAGTTTTCTAGGATCACATCGACTTCTCGTGCGAGATCTCGTACGAGTTGCTGCCCTTCTGGCTTAGACAGGTCCACCGTAATCGAACGCTTGCCACGGTTGGCCGCACAGTAATAGGCTGACTCGCGGGTGACGTTGCCTTCCGTGTCCTTCAAAAATGGCGGAGCAAAGGCGCGCGAGTCATCCCCCTTAACGGGTCGCTCAACTTTTATAACGTCGGCACCTAAGTCGGCCAAGTTTTGAGCGGCCCAGGGGGCAGCCAATACGCGCGAAAGATCAAGCACCTTAATATGAGAAAGTGGTCCAGACATAATGTGATTCCAAGTGGGTAATATCTAAGAAGACTTTTTAACTTTTGGGATACGGCCTAACAAATAGAATTCGTCGTTCGGGCGCATAGAAAATGCATTAGCCATGCGATTGGACATTCCAAAGAAACCGGTAATGGCTGCAATATCCCAGATATCTTCGTCATCAAAGCCGTGCGCATGCAGTGCCGCATAGTCCGTATCGCCGACCGATTGGGCGTCGAGACATACCTTCACAGCAAAGTCGAGCATCGCTTTTTGGCGAGGTGTGATGTCGGCCTTGAGATAGTTGGTCGCGACTTGATCCGCAACATAGGGATCTTTGGCGTAGATTCTTAGAATCGCTCCGTGCGCGACCACGCAATACAGGCAGTCATTCTTTGCACTCGTCGTCGTGACGATCATCTCGCGATCGGCTTTGGTCAAGCTGCCGGTTTCTTTCACCATCAAAGCATCGTGATAGGCAAAGAAAGCCCGAAACTCTGCCGGCCTGCGCGACAACACTAAAAACACATTCGGAACAAAGCCAGATTTTTCCTGGACCTCCAAGATGCATTGTTGGATGTCCTCAGGCAGGTCCTTCAGGTCCGGAACAGGATACCGCGCGATAGGCTTAGTCAAGCTGAACTCCCAAAAACTTCATGCGTCTCTCCTGATTTTTTATGACTATAAAGCGTAATTTGTTGCCTGCCCGGCTACGCTAGGGCATACCACTAGATCCGTCAGCGTCTTGCTATAGTAAAACAACGAAAGTACTTCACGAGACAACTTAACTATCT
>CAIUZV010000060.1 GCA_903903735.1 uncultured beta proteobacterium
CAAAGTGCATATTCGTTCTCGGGATTTGATCAGCTGGGATTTGCGTTTGCGAAAGGTTCGCCGCGACGGGACGACTTTAATAAATATTTAAAAGAACTGGGCCCTGAAAAAGTTAAGGCGATTATTGATAGATGGATGAATTGATTACAGAAGGGCAACGCTAGATGAGCTTGCTGGAAATTCTCTGGCAACTGACTTGGGGGCTAGGTTACACCGTACTGGTCACCCTTACTTGCAGTGCAACGGGTCTAGCGGCCGGCTTGCTTGTGGCCTGTCTTGCACGGCTGCCGTTGCCAGGCCTGCGCGGCGTGCTCAATGCCTACACCTATGTTTATCGAGGCGTTCCGGTGTTGGTTATGTTGTTTCTTGTGTATTTTGGTTTGCCGACGATAGGGGTGAATGTGTTGCCCCTTGTCGCGATGGCGCTGAGCCTAGGGTTAATTGCTGGCGCCTATCTCGCCGAGGTTTTTCGAGGCGCTCTAGAATCGATTGACCAGTCAGAGATATTGGCTGCCCAGGCGATGGGAATGACACGCGTACAAGTTTTTGTCAGTATCGAGATGCCGCAAATGCTTCGCTTTGCCATTCCAGGTATGGTTAATGAATTCACGTCTGTACTTAAGTATTCTCCGTTTGCGTACACGGTGGGTATTCCTGAAATGACCAAGCAGGCTATGTCACTGACAGCCACAACCCTCAAAGGGGTTGAAGTGTACTTATGTGTTGGGATTTTGTATTTCGCGGTCTATCGCATTTTATTGATTGGAGTGCGTCTACTGGAGAGGCGCTATGCGATTCCAGGGGTAACTGTGACATGACTGCATCGACTGCGTTAATTCAAATACAAGATCTCACAAAAAAGTTCGATGAGCAACAGGTGCTGGCGGGAATCAACCTTGATGTGCAAGAGTTCGATTTAAAAGTTGTGATGGGGCCCTCGGGATGCGGAAAATCGACACTCCTGCGGTGTATAAATCGTTTGGTCGAACCGACTTCTGGCGAAATCAAGTTTCGAGGTCAATCAACACTGGCTCCTACTGTTGACGTGCGCGCACTGCGTCAAAGTATCGGATTTGTCTTTCAGCAGTTTGCTCTGTATCGCCACCTCTCTGTGCTCGAGAACGTTACCTTGGGTTTGCGTAAGCTGCGAGGAATGACTGCGTTGCAGGCTAAAGAAAAAGCACTGTTTGAGTTGAATCGGCTGGATATGTCGACGCATTGTGATAAGTATCCCGCTCAACTATCTGGTGGACAAAAACAGCGTGTAGCCATAGCCCGCTCGCTTGCAATGGATCCAGCGGTTGTGCTGTTTGATGAGCCGACTTCAGCGCTAGATCCCGTCATGGTGCGGGAGGTGGCAGAGCTGTTTAATCGCCTTAGAAGAGAGAAAGTCACGATGTTATGCGTGACACATGATTTAACGTTGGCGCGGATGATTGCTCAACGAGTTGTCTATCTTGAGAAAGGTGTAGTGAAAGCGGAAGACAGTTTTGAGAACCTCGCTTCCTCGCATCCGGATTCCGAGGTGCGTAGCTTTTTTGGTAGTGATTCTGGATTCAGTAAAAAATGAGTGAGTGGCATTCTTTTTTGCGTGATCTGGTAGAACAATGGCCCTTAATTTTCACGGGGCTATTACAGACGTTGAAGTTGACTGTGCTGGTCAGCGTTTCAGGGCTACTTTTGGGTGTCCTCGTATTCTATTGCTCGGTCAGCTCGATAAAAATTGTTCGTACTTTTTTTCGTGGGTACATATCCTTTTTTATTGGGATGCCTTTAATTGTTTTGTTGTTTCTGATGTATTACGGACTGCCACAATGGGGCGTAAAAACAAGCCCGTTTGTTATTGCGTTGATTGGGTTCTCGCTGAATGTTGCTGCGTACAATGCAGCGTATCTCACCACCGCGTATAACGGACTTGATCCTGTTGAAATTGAGGCCGCTCGGGCACAAGGCTTTAGTCACTTTCAGATCTTTCGTTTCGTGATTCTTGCGCAGGTATTGCGTCTTTCAATTCCAGCACTAACAAATCAATGTATTAACAACCTTAAAGATAGTTCGGTTGCGTTTCTCATTCAGTACACAGAGTTTTTTGCTCGAATACAGGAGTTGGCGTCCACTAACTTCCAGTTTTTTAAAGCGTATGTTCTGGCGGCCATCGTCTATCTCGCGATCGTGTCGGTGATCGTGTGGATTGCAAGACTTACTGAGCGAAGATTTGCGCTGAATAGAGGCGTCATGTAACTGTCACATATTTGTCATTTAATGAAACTAAGCATTTTTTTCATTTTATGGATAGGTGATTTAAATGAAAGTCGGTATCAACGGACTTGGACGGATTGGACGACTTGCCTTGCGCTCGGCCTTTGGGGCTGCTGAACGGCAGCCTGACGATCCGCGTTCGGGCAATCGTCTGGAAGTCGTTCACTTAAATGAAATCAAGGGCGGTGCTGCAGCGACCGCCCATCTGCTTGAGTTCGACAGCGTGCAAGGGCGTTGGCGAGCTGACATACAAGCCGACGATGCACAAACGATTCGAATCAACGACAAGAAACTTGGATTTTCCTCGTACG
>CAIUZV010000061.1 GCA_903903735.1 uncultured beta proteobacterium
CAATGTGAACGCAAACACACCAGTCGGTGTGCGATAGAAGTAACGAATGTCTCGGTTGATAACACCCGGTGCAATACCCAACGCACCAAAGACTGCGTCATAAAATTTCCTTGACGCCTCTAAATCATTTGCACCTACCATTACGTGACTAAACATTTCTTCTCCAAAAATCTAGTTTGAGTCAGAAGAGCGTAACCTGAAATGTGTCATCGCGCGTGCGTCTAAGCGCGCCATCTCAATAAATTCGTCCATTCGATCCGAGGGATGAAGCAAGGACTGAACATCGGGCAACGACATCCATTGGTTAACAGTCCGTTTTGCATCAGCGGCGCGCAGATGCTCTATCACCAACACACCATGCGCTACCGTGTCAGTGCCCGGACGAAACCGAGCCTCCGGAGACGGCTCAGCGACCGAAGATGTCTGAGCCGCAAGCGGTTTCGCCAGAACCGATTCATATAAACGCCAACGACGCGCTGCGACAGGTGCATGCGCACGTAAGACCTTCTGCCACGCATCCATATCAGCATGCCTAGGATTATTCCCGCCTTGAATTTGCCCCAGCCTTAACGTCACCACCCACGCACCCGCAGCGCGTCCTTCGTAGTCGATGAGTCGCGCGATCGTACGACACATGTTTTTAAAATGCGCCATGATGAATTGGGTGTCAGGCGTCGGGTTGAGCAACGCGGCCTGATAGGCTGGTGCCCCTAAGACGCTCACATCGTCAAGATCGTAACTCGTGAAAAACCGTGGCGATGCACTTTGCGGTGAAGGATTGGTGGTCTCATACCGCACACCTTGCTGAACGCCCGGCAAGCCAACTCGGTCGGGGAGATGCTCGTTCATATACCAGTGCTCATACTTTCCGAGCACGGCCTCATCGCAATCATTCCAAACAGCTAGGAGTCCATTCATAAAAAGCGCTCACGGGATTTTTGAAAGTTAGTATTCAGGAGCAACTATAAATCATGTATCCAGTGCAGTACCGCGTCTTAAACCTTAAGTCCGTTTCTCTTTTTGATGTTAAAAAAGGAGGATGTGATAGTGTTTTTCTATTCAAGACGGTAAGGTGATCCAACATAAACCCGTTGGTCGCTACTAAACCGATGCCGCGGTTCAACCCGAGAAAAGTTGGAAACGGCTCACTAAACAAGGCGGTTGATCATGAATTGGATGCTTGTATTTTTTATGGGAGTTAGCCCCCATTATCAGATCGTCAAAACTGATTTGATCTTTGCCACTGAATCAGAGTGTTTCGCTAACGAGGCTAGCAGGGCTAAATCGACTGCAGACAAAATGAATAAAATTGAGAAGGACTTGGAAACAGTCGTGCCGCGTGATCAAGTGAACAGGCGTTTGGAGTTTATTTATATGCAAAACCCCCGCGGAACTTGTATACCAACGATGGCTAAAGTAACTATAAAGGGGTAGCTTAATCAGCTGGTTAGCCCTCGAGCGGCACGTACTTCGCCTAGTCCTGTTGTAAGGCGACCACCGCGTCCGGGTAGGTCATACAGCTGAGTATTTGGGCACCGTCTACCACGCACACGTTGAAGAAATATGACTAGCACTAGAGCGCTATTCCTTTTACTGACATTGTCTGCATTCTCGGCAATCAGCCAAACTCAAACGACTACAGTCGGTACCAACTCATTTCAAACGATGGCTCTTATTGCAGCGGGCGATTTCACCATGGGCTCTAACGATGGGCCCGACGATGAAAAACCAGAGCATCGGGTTTTTGTGAAGTCATTTTCAATTGATGTGCTTCCCGTCAGCAACGCTGATTTTGCGAAATTTCTAAATGCACGAGGCTTGAAAAATAACCTAGGAGAATCCTTCTATGACGATGATGATCGCGATGCGCGAATTCATCAGCAAAACTCGATATGGGAAGCGGATCGGGGTTACGCCACGCACCCAGTCAATGAAGTGAGCTGGGTAGGTGCGCGTGATTACTGCTCTTGGTTGAACAAGCGATTACCGACCGAAGCAGAATGGGAAAAAGCCGCCCGCGGTACCGATGGAAGAAGGTATCCTTGGGGTAATTCAAAGCCGGATCAAACTCGAGCTCTGTACGGTGCACCTTACAACGCGTCGGCACCGGTCAATGCATTTCCAGCAGGAGCCAGCCCGTATGGCGTTTTAGACTTATCTGGCAATCAATGGGAGTGGGTAGCGAGCGCATACCGCCCTTACCCCTACAGCGCTGACGATGGAAGAGAGAATCAAATCCCGGGGCCAGTTCGTGCGACTCGAGGTGGCGGGCATGACTCAAGCGAAGACGAACTCACAACAACCCAGCGCGGCAGAAACTTATCTCGTAATCCAAAAGCGGGGCACCACAATATTGGGTTTCGCTGCGCGAGTTCGTTACAAGTAGAATGAGCAGTCTCGTTGCAAACGCACTAAAAACTTGGAGAACACACATCTCATGAAATCTTACTGGATCAACAAAACTCCGACCGGCACAGAGCTTGAACTGCGCGAACAACCGGTGCCTACACCCGGCCCCGAACAGGTCCTGATACGGGTGTGTGCAACGAGCATTAATCGCGGCGACATGCTTGGCACCATTAAGCTTCATAGCGCCCACGGCGGGCGTCCCGCCGGGGTCGATGGTGCTGGAACAGTAGAGGCACTCGGTGCCAATGTTCGCGGGGTTGCGATCGGCGACCGCGTCATGTTCCGCGCCAAGGGCTGTTTTTCTGAATATGTGGTTACCGAATCGACCTTGCTCACGCCGGTTCCGGCTTGTCTGAACTGGGAACAGGCAGCCGTGATTCCAATCGCCTATATCACCGCCTACGAGGCCCTATTGCAATTCGGTGGTATGCAACAGGGCGACTGGGTATTGATAGCCGGCGCATCCTCTGGCGTTGGTGTCGCCGCAATACAGATCGCAAAAATGTGCGGTGCCAAGGTCATCGGCACCTCTGGATCCGCAGACAAGCTTGCACGTTTGAAAGCGCTCGGTCTCGACGTCGGTATCCAAACGCGTGGCGGAAACTTTGCAGAAGAAGCGCGGCAGATCACAGGCGGGAACGGTGTCAGGCTCGCTGTGAATTTGGTGGGCGGCAGCGCTTTTGCAGGGTGCCTTGAAGCACTCGCTGACTTCGGCCGTTTGGCGGTTGTAGGCTACGTTGACGGGCAGATGTTGACGGGACTCGATATTGAACCGGTGCACGGCAAACGCTTGCAGATTTTTGGGCTATCGAATGCGCCCTTATCGACAGCGATGCGTGCGGTTGCGCAACGTGGCTTTGAGCGCGAGGTCATGCCCGCCATTATCGATGGTCGGATCGTACCCGTCATCGATCGCACGTTTTCCTTTGATGAATTGCCGGCTGCCAAGCAATACGTTGAACAGAACACCTTGCTGGGCAAAGTCGCCATCCAATTTAAGTCGGTCTAAATTACTTAATCTTTAGCATTTAAACCCACCTGCCGCTTCGACTGAAATGATGAAAGACCTGCATCGTCTAACAGCCACAGAGATCGTACAAGCGATCCAAGACGGTAGGTCGACATGTGAGGCCGTCACTCGCGCATGCCTGACCCATATCGAAGAACGTGAGCCCGATGTTCAGGCCTGGCAGTACTTAGATCCGGATCTCGCCATAGCACAGTCGCGTATCCTCGATCAGAGTGGTAGGCGTGGACCGCTACAGGGCGTTCCAGTGGGCATAAAGGATCTCATCGATACGTTTGACATGCCGACTGAGTACGGTACGGTCATTCATGCAAGGCATCAACCGCGTATAGATGCTGCGTGTGTTGCGCTCACGCGCCGCGCGGGCGGTCTCATTATGGGTAAGACCGTGACCACCGAGTTCGCTAACTTAACGCCAGGCAAGACGAAGCATCCACAGGATCCAACACGTACGCCGGGCGGATCATCGAGCGGATCAGGCGCTGCGGTGGGTGACCATATGGTGCCACTTGCGATCGGCACGCAGACGACTGCTTCAACGATCAGACCTGCGTCGTTTAACGGATGCGTGGGTTACCGCCCAACGTGGGGCGACCTACCGCTTGCCGGTGTAATGGAAGTGGCAGAGTCGCTTGACACACTCGGTCTGATTGCGCGCTCGATCGACGACATCGCGCTTTACCGTGACGTACTCTTGTGCGTCAAACCAGAACCGTTGCCCAGTCAAGTGGACGCTACACCGCGTGTCGGTTTTTGCTCCTCAATCTTCTGGGATAGGTGCGATGACTCGACGAAGACCCTACTCCATCATTGCGCAACAATGCTCTCGAAAGCCGGAGCCCACTTGGAAGACGTGACATTGCCGCAGTCATTCGATCGCATTCCGGATGCACATCGTTGGATATCGAGTTTCGAGTTCGCGCGCAACCGCGCTTGGGAGATCGATCACCATTTTGAAATGATTAGCGAGCGCCTGCGTCGTGGGCGCATCCATGACGGACTCACCTGCAGCTTCGAACAGTACAAAAGTTCGCGCGAGTTTGCCGAGCGCAGCCGCATGCAGATGGACGATCTCTTTAGAGACTACGACGTGCTACTCACCCCAGCGGTTGCAGGCGAGGCGCCAATTGGTCTTGAGGCGACCGGCGACCCTTCCTTCAGTCTGCTCTGGACGACTCTACACGTGCCATCGATAACCC
>CAIUZV010000062.1 GCA_903903735.1 uncultured beta proteobacterium
CCAGTCACGGAAGTTCGCGCCCTCGGCTTCTTTGCCATCCGCTACTTTCGAATACAGATAGCCCTGCGTCCACAAGTGATTCCGCATATCAGCCAGCAAGTCTGCGTTTTCAGCATAGCGTTCGGCCAGAATGTCGCGCGCACCGTCGAGAGCGGCTTTTGCGTCTGCAATGCCAGCTTCCGTATTCAGATATTGGGCGGCAAGAGTAAGCGGGTCGCACTGTACATCTGCCAGGATGCCGTCGGCCAGGGGCTCAAGCCCCGCTTCACGAGCGATTTGCGCGCGCGTGCGACGCTTGACTTTGAAGGGTGCGTACAGGTCTTCCAGGCGCTGCTTGGTGTCGGCCTGTTTGATCGCAAGCTCGAGTTCCGGGGTGAGCTTGTTTTGTTCTGTGATCGAACTCAAAATCGCAGCACGTCGATCTTCCAGGTCGCGCAAGTAAAGCAGACGGGTATCGAGGTTACGTAAGACGGTGTCGTCTAACCCACCCGTGGCTTCTTTGCGATAGCGAGCAATAAACGGAACGGTCGCGCCATCTTTCAGCAACTCAATCACGGCGGCGACCTGCTGCGGGCGAATGTTTAACTCTTGTGCCAGTTGCGCAATGATGCGCAGTTCTGTGTCTTCTGGCTTCGTCATACTGGAATCACTCATTTGATCAAACGCTTCTTGTAAGGCGACAAACGGACGATTTTGCCACATATAAAGAACGCACTCAGTTCAGGCGGTATGATCCAGCATGCTTCGTTGGTGTTTCCTATGCAAGAACCCCTGATTTCCGAGATTTTTTCCCTTGACGGACCGCTTGCGGCCATGTCGCCGGGCTTTCGTGTACGCGCGACCCAGATTGAGCTTGCCCAGGCGGTAGAACGCACGATTGCCGAGCGTTCTACCCTCATTGCCGAGGCAGGCACCGGAACCGGTAAAACGTGGGCATACCTCGTGCCTGCGCTGCTCGGTGGCGGCAAGGTGCTGGTGTCGACGGGCACGCGTACCTTGCAAGATCAACTATTTTCTCGGGATCTACCCCGCGTGCGTGAAGCGCTTAGTATCCCGGCTACGATTGCCTTGCTCAAAGGTCGGGGCAATTATGTTTGTCACTATCATCTTGAGCGCCAGCAAGGCGAAGATAGGGCATTAAAGTCTCGCGGCGAAGTGCATCAGTTACGCAATATTCAGACATTCGCCCAGCAAAGTGCCACGGGTGATCGTGCCGATTTGCCCACGGTTCCCGAAGACGCTGAGATCTGGCAACGCGTGACCTCCACGCGTGAGAACTGCTTGGGCCAAGACTGCCCCAATGTGCGCGACTGCTTTGTATTAAAGGCGCGGCGACAGGCCCAGGAAGCGGATGTGGTGGTGATCAATCACGCGCTGTTTATGGCCGACCTGATGCTGCGCGACGAAGGCGTGACAGATCTTTTACCTGCGGCGGATACGGTTGTTTTCGATGAGGCACATCAGCTCCCCGATACGGCGACGCGCTTCTTAGGCTCGAGCGTGTCAACGCATCAATTATTAGATTTATGTCGGTTGATTGAAACTGCAGGTCTGGCGCATGCGCGTGAACTGACGAACTGGTCTGAGCAAGCACGCGCACTAGAACAATCTACACGCGAATTACGCTTGAGCTGTGCCGCACTTGAAAACATGCCTTCTCGTCGTGTGACGTTCGACGCGTTTCCTGAGCCCGTTGCGTTTGATCTTGCCCGAGATGCATTGCAGGCGGCGCTGGATGCGGTGGGTCAGCTTCTGTCCAGCGTAGAAGAAAAACATCCTGATCTGGCGGCTGCGGCACGCACCGCGCGTGAATTAGGCGAGCGTTTGGCGCAATGGGGGCAACCCGGGCGTGGCGTGCGCTCCGAGGCACAAGATCTGCATCAAATTGTTCGATGGGTTGAGCTAGGGCTGCATCATGTGCGCTTGCATGCGGCGCCTTTGTCTGTAGCCGAGGCTTTCTCGCGCTACCGACAAGGTGGGCAGGCGTGGATTTTTACATCAGCCACGTTATCGGTGCATGGGGATTTCTCTCACTTCACTGAGCGCCTCGGGTTGCAAAGTGCCGAGACGGTGCGCATGGAGTCTCCCTTTGATTACGCCAATCAAGCCATGTTATTCGTTCCGCAACATTTGCCTGCACCGCAGTCATCAGATTTTCTCCCGGCGTTCGTGGAGCAGTTAATGCCCTTGATTCAGGCGAGTCAAGGTGGCGCCTTAGTCTTGTGTACAACCTTGCGCGCCGTCGAACGCGTAGCGGCCCTGCTGGCGGATGCCTATGATCGAGTCGGGTTGTCCTGGCCCATCATGCGGCAAGGCAACGGCACACGGCGTGATTTGCTTGAGCGTTTTCGAACGCTTGATCACGCGGTCTTGGTAGGGAGCGCCAGTTTTTGGGAAGGCATTGATGTGGCGGGTGATCGTTTGACGTTAGTGGCGATCGATAAGCTGCCCTTCGCACCTCCTGATGATCCCGTGCTTGAGGCTCGCTTGCGTGCATGTCGCAGCCGCGGTGGAAATCCCTTCATGGAATATCAATTACCCGAAGCGGCGATTGCGCTCAAGCAGGGCGCTGGCAGACTGATCAGAAGCGAAACCGATTGGGGCGTACTGATGGTGGGTGATACGCGCCTAGTGGACAAGCCCTACGGCAAACAGCTGTGGCGTGGACTGCCGCCATTTGCACGCACTCGGGTGCTGGAGGAGGCTGTCCAGTTTTTTACGCATCACGCAGAGCGTGACGCGTAAAAAGAGGCTCCCGACTGGGGGACCTAACAGTCTTAGAAGAGTCTTAGAGGGTTCCAGACGCTGTAGCGATCAGGGAAACCTTCACTAATCAGTTTGGTTTTCGGGAAGTTTTGCAACAACACACGTTCAGTGTCGTCGCGCATATCTTTCATGCCCAGTTTTTCGTAGGACTTCATCATCACATACAGTGCGGTTTCTGCCGAAGGTACGCCTTGGAAGTCTGTGATCACTATTTGTGCACGATTGATGGCGGCGACGTAGGCATAACGCTCGTAATAGAAGCGCGCGATGGCGGCTTCGTTTTCCGCCATGGTGCTGACTAGCCAGACAAGGCGCTTGCGGGCATCGGGTGTGTAGCGGCTATCTGGGAAGAGGGTGATGAGCTCATTGAACGAGGCGTAGGATTGACGCAAGGCGCGTGGATCACGCTCGGCAGGCCGTTGACCTGTAATCGTTGAAAACACCGCGCTTGGAGGTGTGAAGTTAATCAGGCCTTTGAGGTAGAGTGCGTAATCCGTCAGGGGGCTTGATGGGTACTGTTGCTGAAATCTACCGAGTGTGGCGAGTGCGAGCTCGGGCTCTTTGTCTTTCCAATAGCAGTAGGCGAGGTTCACAAGAGACTGTTGGGCGTAAATACCAAAGGGGAAGCGCGATTCGATCGCCAGAAAGCGTTCTTTGGCGACGCGCCAATTGGCGCCATTCATTTCGGTTTTGCCGTCCTGGAACAGGCGCTCAGCGCTCCAGTTGGAGGTTGGATCGTACTCGGGCTGGGATGTTCCGCAGCCAACAAGCGCAGCGACGGAAAAAACGAGCAACAGGCGGCTGAGCAGGGTGGCGGCTCGGGAAGTCCAAAGCAAAGAAAAAGCGGGCAGACCCATCACAAAATGATCCTTGGTGTTAGCATTCTCTGCTGATTATAAGACGAGTCCCAATGCCTGATACGCCTATTTCTGATGATGCACTGCCCGATGATGAGCCGCAGCTGTTTCGGGTGACCGATAACCAGGCGCTAGAACGACTGGACAAGGTCTTGGCGCAGCTTGTGCCGCAGCATTCCCGCAGTCGGCTACAAACATGGATTGAGCGCGGCCATGTGTTGGTCAACGGCCAGCCGGCCAAGATCCGTCAAACCCTGCATGAAGACGATTTGATCACGGTCCACGAGCAGGAGTCCCCGGAGGATCAGGCGTTCACACCTGAAAAAATTGATTTTGAGGTCGTCGGCGAGAGCCCAGACTGGGTCGTTGTGAATAAGCCTGTTGGTTTAGTGACGCATCCCGGTGCGGGCAACTGGAGTGGAACGCTGCTCAATGGTTTGCTGTATCGCTACCCTGAATTAGCGTCTGTCGCCCGGGCAGGGATCGTGCACCGCCTAGATAAAGATACGTCGGGCTTGCTCGTGGTGGCCCGCAATGAAGTGGCGCAGACACACTTGGTTCGGCAATTGCAGGCGCGCACCATGGGGCGTGAGTACCTTGCGTTGGCGCATGGCCGTATGTTGGCAGCGGGGACGGTAGATCGACCCATCGGACGTGATCCACGCGTGCCTGTGCGCATGTCGGTCGAGCGCCCCAACGCGCCCAAAGCGGCCGTCACCCATTACAGCCTATTGCGCTGTGGCGAATACCAAGATTCCAACATTTCAGAGGTGAGCTGTCGCTTGGAGACGGGTCGTACGCATCAGATCCGTGTGCACTTGGCGAGTCTTGGGCATCCTTTGCTCGGAGACACGCAGTATGGTGGTCGCGTGCTTGGTGACGCACATCGGCAAATGCTGCATGCGTATCGCTTGCGTTTTGATGACCCGAGCACTGATACTGAGGTGTCGTTTGTTGCGCCGGTTCCAGAGGATATGGGTAAGGTGTTAGAGGGAATCCAGTGGAGATAAACGTAGCCTCAGACCTGCCGCTTGTTTTGCCACGCACCCCGTGGACGGGTGTGCAAATGTTTTGCACCACGCGGGCTGGCGGGGTGGGGGCTGTACCGTATGACACCCTGAATCTGGGCTTGGGTGCAGGGGATGACCCTGACATTGTTCAGAAAAATCGACAGATCCTGCGCGCATTGTTGCCAGCAGATCCGATCTGGCTCAATCAAGTGCATGGAATTCGCGTCATTGACGCCGATGATCCTGCCCAATGCCAAGAGCTCGGCGCAGCGCCCCGTGCGGACGCAAGCGTGACGTCTCAACCTGGGCGCGTTCTGGCTGTACTGACGGCGGACTGCCTATCGGTGGTGATGGCCGATGAGGCGGGGCGTGTTGCCGGTGTCGCGCACGCGGGATGGAAGGGTTTGGCTGCTGGGGTGCTCGAAGCGATGTTCGAACACTTGCAGCGTAAGCGACAGGCTTGCGGCCTGACGGAACCGACAGGCTGGCGGGCCTGGATAGGCCCTGGCATTGGTACACGCGCGTTTCAGGTGGGAGAAGACGTGCGCCTGGCCTTTGGGCAGGACGGAGAGCCGCAAGCCGGGTTTTTCTCGGTTGATCCCCTTGAGCTGGGGAAATGGCGTGCCGATTTGGCTGGTTTGGCCAAACAACGCTTGTTGCGCCTAAGCGTTGAGCAGATCGAGTTGTCTGGGTGCTGCACGGTAACTGACCGGACGTCGAACGATACTAAGAAGTTCTTTTCTTATCGACGGGATCGGCAAACTGGACGAATGGCTACACTCGTCTGGCTGGGCTAAGCAGATAACCTGATTGACAATCGTCATATTGCGGCGCACGATTCCTATTGCGCTGCAATAATGAAGTCAAAATCGTCCCATAGGATGCTGAATTGAATTTTCCTTTTCCTGAAGGTTGGCAAATGCCAACCGGGGTGCCCTCAGAGGCGATCACAAAAATTCAGCATGACTTCATGCAAGGTTGGCAGCAACTGTCTCAGGATGCCGCGGCAGGGCATTTGGCTCCCATTAAAGATCGGCGTTTTGCCGCACCAGCGTGGGCGAGTAGCCCGGCGCATTTAATGATGGCGCATTTGTATCTGTTGTCCGCGAACGCAATGGGCAAAATGGTTGCGGCGTCGGACGCTGCGCCTGAGGTCAAGGACCGGCTGCAGTTTTCTGTTATGCAATGGATCGACGCGCTGTCGCCCGCTAATTTCTTTGCGACAAATCCTGATGCACAGGCTGCGTTAGTTGATACGGGCGGAGAGAGCCTGGTAGCCGGCTTGCAGAATTTATTGTCCGATGTGCAGCGTGGGCGCATTAGCCAGACAGATGAAACCAAGTTTCAGGTTGGCGAAAATGTCGCAACAACCCCTGGTGCTGTGGTGTTTCAGAATCGCTTCTTTCAGTTGATTCAATACAAGCCCGCTACGACCACGGTGTATCAGCGTCCGATTTTGTTGGTGCCGCCTTGCATCAACAAGTTTTACATTCTAGATCTGCAGCCCGAAAACTCCTTTGTGCGTCACGCGGTGGAGCAAGGCTTTACGGTGTTTCTGATGTCTTGGCGTAACCCCTTGGCCGACGATCAAGACGGCATCGAGAGTGCGACCTGGGACGACTACCTCGAAGAAGGCGTCTTGAAAGCCATTGAGGTCACGCGTGACATCTCAGGTCAACAGCAGATTAATGCGCTGGGCTTCTGCGTGGGCGGCACGGTGTTGGCGACGGCCCTAGCTGTGGCGACCGCACGCGGCGAGCAACCGGTATCGGCCTTAACCATGTTGACGTCAATGGTGGATTTCAAAGATACCGGCGCACTCGGTGTGTTTGTGGACGAGCAACACGCCAAACTTCGAGAGCAGCAGATTGGTCAAGGTGGTTTGATGTCTGCGCGTGAACTCGGTGCAACGTTTTCTTTCCTGCGGCCCAATGAGTTGGTGTGGAACTATGTTGTCTCGAACTATTTAAAAGGTGAAACGCCTGCCGCCTTTGATTTGCTGTTCTGGAATGGTGACAGCACGAACTTGCCAGGCCCGTTCTTCACTTGGTATTTCCGCAACACGTACCTCGAAAATAAGCTACGCGCACCGAACAAGCTGACCTGCTGTGGGCAGCGTATTGATTTACGCAAGTTGAAGATGCCAACGTATCTGTATGCCTCGCGTGAGGATCACATCGTTCCGTGGCGTTCGGCGTTCGCATCGATGTCGTTGTTTTCAGGTGAGAATCGTTTCATACTCGGTGCGTCAGGGCATATTGCTGGCGTGATCAATCCACCTGCCAAGAAAAAGCGTCATTACTGGGTGGGGACTGACAAGTCGTCACACACCGATCCCGAGAAATGGGATGCCGCTGCGACTGAGGTGGCTGGTAGTTGGTGGCCGGACTGGTACGAATGGTTGGCGGCTCACAGCGGAAAAAAAGTAAAACCAGCGAAGGCACTAGGCAGCACAAAACATAAAGTGATCGAGGCAGCGCCTGGATCGTATGTAAAGGTCAGAGCAGTTTAGCGTGGTGCCACAGGCCGAAAAAACGGCAAAGGGAGAAGACGATGAGTGGAAAGATTGCGTACGTAACGGGTGGGATGGGTGGCATCGGTACGGCGATTTGTCAGCGGTTGTCGAAAGAAGGGATGACCGTGATTGCAGGTTGTGGCCCGAGTCGTGATCATCAGCAATGGATCGATGAGCAGGCGGTCTTAGGCTATACCTTCTATGCTTCAGTCGGTAACGTGTCAGACTGGGAGTCCTGCTCTGCGGCCTTCAAGAAGGTTCGGGACGAGCATGGCCCAGTCGAGGTATTAGTCAATAACGCAGGAATCACGCGCGATGGCGTTTTTCGTAAAATGACTGCAGACGACTGGCGTGCGGTGATGGATACAAACTTAAACAGTCTGTTTAATGTCACCAAGCAAGTGATTGATGGCATGGCCGACCGAGGTTTCGGACGCATTATTAACATCAGCTCGGTGAACGGCCAAAAAGGTCAGTTTGGGCAATGTAATTACGCGACGGCCAAAGCGGGCATCCATGGTTTTACAATGTCGCTTGCTCTTGAGGTTGCGAGCAAAGGGGTGACAGTCAATACGGTGTCTCCTGGCTATATCGGTACAGACATGGTTCGTGCGATTCGTGCAGATGTATTAGAAAAGATCGTAGCGACCATTCCCGTCAAGCGCTTGGGCCGTCCTGAGGAAATCGCGTCGATTGTTGCGTGGATTGCTTCGGAAGAGTCGGGATTTTCGACGGGTGCAGACTTTTCCTTGAATGGTGGTTTGCACATGGGTTAAGGCCATCAGACAGATGGTCTTTTTGATTGATAGGCAGTTAAAAATTAAAACAAGTATTGGGGAAAGGCATGACTGAAGCAGCAGATACGAACGTACGATTGATTAAGAAGTATCCCAATCGTCGTTTGTACGACACAAAAACAAGCACCTACATTACGCTATCAGATGTTAAGCAACTGGTGCTTGAGAATGAATCGTTCAAGGTGGTGGACGCGAAGTCAGCCGAAGATCTGACGCGAAGTATCTTGTTGCAGATTATTCTTGAAGAAGAAAGTGGTGGTGTGCCGATGTTTTCCTCCACGATGCTTGCGCAAGTCATCCGTTTTTATGGCCACGCGATGCAAGGGATGATGGGCTCGTATCTTGAGAAAAACATTGAGGTCTTCATGGAAGTGCAGGACCGGATGGCCGAGCAGTCAAAGGGCTTATACGGCGGGTCGAATCAATTTGCGCCCGATGTGTGGACGCAAATGATGACTGCGCAAACGCCTGCCATGCAAACCATGATGAACAGTTATGTCGAGCAGAGCAAGACCATGTTGTCTCAGATGCAGGACAAGATGCAGGATCAAACTCGGGCGCTAATGGCTGCTTTCCCATTTGCACCAGCTAGTGCAAACGAGAAAAACAAGAGCTAGGCTTCGGCGATACGTTTGGCTAGGTGATCAAGTGCCTCTTGCACTTGATCCACTAGAATCAAACAGAGATGCCCAGGCTGAAGTGTGGCCAACGCCGTGTCAATCGCGGTGAACTCGCCACGTATTTCTACAATTTCTTTTGTACGTGATGCGTTCTTCAGGCCGAGCTGCAACAGCGCCAGCACCTCGCCGTCTTCGCGGCCACGTTGACATTGATCCTGATACAGGATGGCCTGGTCGAAGGATTCGCCTAGGATTTCCGTTTGCTGGATGATGTCTTCATCGCGACGATCTCCAGCGCCGCTAATCACAACCATACGTTTGTTCGCTGGAATGGTTTCGATAGCCTGAATTAAGGCCAGAATAGCATCCGGGTTGTGGCCATAATCGGCAATCACCGTTGCGCCCCGATAGTCAAATACATTGAAGCGACCGGGGGCGGTCTGGGCGTCGTTCACGAAAGTCGCCAAGCCCATTTCAATGATGCTCCAGTCGAGTCCGAGCGCCCAGGCTGCGGCGATGGACGCCATGGCGTTCTCTGTTTGAAACGTAATCGTGCCGTTGCGGGTAAGTGGGATGGCTTTGAGCGCGATCCGGTGTTCTTTACCCGCTTCGCTACAGACGATGCTTTCGCCATCCACAAACACGACGCGTTTGCCTTGCGCTTTGTGCGTGTTCAAGACGGGCAACTGCTTATCCCGTGAAAAGAGGATGACTGAGCCGGGGCATGCCTCTCCCATGCCAACCACCATCGGATCGGAGGCATTCAGCACAGCACTGCCATGCGGTGCAACGTTTTGAACGATCACGCGCTTGACGAGTGCAATCCCCTCGGTGGTGTTGATGAAGTTCATCCCTAGATGATCGCCGATGCCAATGTTCGTGACGATTGCGACATCGCACTGATCAAAGGCGAGGCCTTCGCGCAAGATGCCGCCACGCGCAGTTTCCAATACGGCGGCATCGACATCCGGGTGCATCAACACGTTACGGGCACTGCGTGGTCCACTGCAATCACCGGTATCGATACAGCGCTGCTCAATATAGACGCCGTCAGAGTTTGTCATGCCAACGCGTTTGCCGCTGGTCCTGATTAAATGAGCGGTCAGCCGTACCGTCGTCGTTTTGCCATTTGTTCCTGTCACGGCCACGACGGGGATGCGTGCATTCTCACCTTCGGCGAACATCGTTGAGACGATCGCCTCGCCCACAGGGCGTGCCTTGCCGAAAGAGGGACTCAGGTGCATGCGCAAGCCAGGTGCCGCATTGATTTCGACGATACCAGCACGTTGCTCTTCCATCGGTTTGGCGACAGTCTCGGCGACAAGGTCTACGCCCGCGATGTCTAAACCGACCATTTGTGCTGCCGTAACAATGCGCGCGGCTAATTCTGGATGCACTTCATCGGTGACATCTGTCGCGCTGCCACCTGTGCTTAAGTTAGCGTTGTTGCGCAACAGAATCCGTCTGCCTTTTTCAGGGATGGATTGTGCAGTCAAGCCTTGATTAGCCAACGTTGCGATGGCAATGTCGTCAAAGCGAATCTTGGTCAGGGCCGTCGCGTGCCCATCCCCGCGCAGTGGATCTAGATTCACTTGATCCACAAGTTGTGCAATCGTATGGGCGCCATCACCAATCACATTTGGCGGATCTCTGCGCGCCGCCGCGATTAACTTGTTACCAATCACCAGCATACGAAAGTCGTGACCGGGAATATATTGTTCGACAATCACGTCGCTGCTGATATCGCTCGCAACCGCAAAGGCCTTCTCTAGTTGCTCTCGCGTTTCGATGTTGACCGCCACACCTTTACCCTGGTTGCCATCGCGTGGTTTGACCACGACGGGGAGTCCAACTTTGTTGGCGATTTCCCAGGCCTGCGCCTCGTCGGACACAACAAAACCCGTGGGGACAGGGACGCCCGCCGCCTCAAGCAGCATCTTAGTCAGATCTTTGTCTTGGGCGATCGCTTCAGCGATCGCGCTCGTGTTACTCGTTTCGGCTGCCTGGATACGGCGCTGCTTACTACCCCAGCCGAACTGAACAAGACTGCCTTCTGTCAGGCGACGAAAGGGTACGCCCCGCGCAAGCGCTGCATCAACGATTGAACCCGTGCTTGGTCCCAGACGCACGTCTTCGTCGAGTTCACGCAGCTTGGCTAATGCGAGTTTGATATCGAAGGGTTCGTCGTTTAATGCAGCTAAGCAGAGAGCCTCGGCGAGATCCATCGCCAAACGGCCCACAGGCTCTTCGGTGTACTGAAAAACAATTTGGAAAACGCCGATCTCTGGCGTGGCGACGGTGCGTCCAAAGGCAACAGGACAGCCCGCGGCAGCTTGCAGACCAAGGCCCACGGCTTCGAGGGCGTGCGCGACGCTAATTGGCTCTTTGTGACCCAAGGGGCGCAAAGGTTTGACATCGGGGAAGCGCGCGCGTAAGCGCGTCACAAACTCCGGTATCTGATCGAGGTCGGCCTCGGCGCCGGTGCATGTGACGACTGCTTCGATCGCAGTGTGCTTGCTCCACAAATTTGGGCCACGTAACGCACGAATACGAGAAACTTCCATTTGTTTTCCTGTGGAAAAAACGATGCTCACCGCAACGGCAGAATATTAGCGCAGCGAGGGGAATTGATCATGAGGGTAGAGCCGTATGTGGGTCAAATCCCAAGAGCCCAGCTTCGATCAGCTCCATTGAGACGCCGAGTGCCCACGCGGCGGCGGCCGCGGCCAGGACATTGCAGATTTGTTGATGACTCTGCGCTTGTTCGGTGCTTGCGATCGCCGCGACGTTGCATAGGTTGTAGCGTCGCGCACCTTCAGCCATGATCAACTGACCGTGATCCATAAAGACCCCGCGGTGGCCGGCGTTCATATGCTCGATGAGGGCAGGGGTCGAGGCTGATTTGCTAAAGAGAGTGATCTGCCCATCGCAGTATTGCGACAACGCGAGCAGCTGTGGGTCATCTGCTAGCAAGATTGCCATACCGGAAGGCAAGATCACATCCATCTGCGTGCGGTAGACATCACTGCGCTCAAGTGGCGAGTAAATTTTGTACTCGGACAGGTCCTGAGCCCAATCGATATTGGTGATGATACCCACTTCGCAACGCTCGTAGGTGAGTCCTTCGCTCAGGATTTGCTTGGCGCCGTTCTCCAGCACAACCGCTTGCACTTCCCGATTAAGCAGTACACGCCGAGCGTTTTCATGATTGGCGCTATTGCCAGTGTGCAACTTGCGTTTCTGTACAAATAGCCCTTCGGTAGTCGATAAGCCTGTGTTCCATCCGTGTAGACCCAGCAGGTGATAGAGAAGCTTACCTACCATGCTTTTGCCGTAGGTGCCTGTAATGCCCACCACCGGTACGCGTGCCATATCACCGGGGGGAAACGTGTAGTCAACGATATTGCGGCCCACTTGGCGCGCCTGTCCGATCGCGGGCTTTAGGTGCATGAGTAAGCCAGGACCTGCATTGACCTCCACAATCGCACCCTGCTGGGCAATGAGTGGCTTGGAAATATCTTGCACCACAAGATCGATACCGGCGATGTCTAGCCCAACAATTCGAGCCGCGGTGCAAACGGTCTCGGCAATATCCGGATGTACGGCTTCGGTGCAGTCAATCGCGACGTTGCCGTTGCGCTGGATCACGACAGTTTGTCCGAGGGCTGGAATGGACTCCCAAGAGAAACCCTGGCGTGCGATTTCCAGCTCTACGACTGAGTCGAGTTTGATGTAGTTGAGCGGGAGGTCTTCTTCGCGACCACGTTGAGGATCCGCGTTGAGTTGCGACGCGATCAGCGTGCGAATCGACTGTGTGCCGTCGCCGGTAATGCAGGCGTGTTGACCACGCGCGGCGGCGATGAGCTTGCCTCCCACGACGAGTAAGCGGTGTTCGAAGCCGGCAATGAAGCGCTCGACGAGCACCCCAGAGCCCTCTTGTTCCGCTAAGGGGTAGGCGGCAAGCACCTCGGCTTGCGTGGACAGATTGGTAAAGACGCCTCGTCCATGGTTGCCGTCGCTCGGCTTGACGACCACAGGCAAGCCAATTTCTTGCGCGACGTCCCACGCTTGCGCGGCATTTTCGACCGCTTGCCCCTGGGGCACAGGGACACCGCAGGCCTGCAACAGAGATTTCGTTAAGTCTTTATCTCGTGAGATGGTTTCGGCAATCGCGCCGGTGTTGTCAGTTTCCGCTGTCCAGATACGGCGCTGGTTAATGCCGTACCCCAGTTGCAGCAAATTGCCTGCGCTAAGTCGGATAGCAGGAATGTCACGGTCATCTGCAGCGTCGACGATGCACGCCGTGCTCGGACCCAAGCAATGCTTGATTCTGAGTGTGTGTAGTGTGTCGATCATCGGGTCAACAGGCGGAACAGACCCCTTCACCGCACCGGATATCAATGCGATTGCGAATTCGAGCGCTTGAAACGTCACGGTTTCGTGCCAAGCGCGCACGATGACCTTGTATAGATTGGGTGTGTCGGTGGAGCGGGTTTCACCAAATCCACCCGGCATCCCGGCCAGTTGTTGCAAAACGAGCGTGACGTGTTCAATCACGGCAGGCGTCCATAGACCGCTTTGGAACTGCTTGGCAAAGCCCTTGGAGGCTTCAATGCCCCCACCGGGGTGCAACAAGGTCGGTAAAGCGGCAGTCAACCGCGCGTAGGTGTCTTTCAGCGCTTGTGGTGGCAAACGTGCGAGCTCGCCAACATCTATCCAGGCCTCGAGAACGGGGCGATAGGTCCAGATGTTTGGTCCCTTTAGGTTAACCAAACGTCGGATCGTGAGGTAAGGTTGACTCATGACACATTTAGAAGGATGCTGCGTCGCAGCATTTGAGGGATTGTCTCATTATCGCAGTAAAAACAGCGCTCGGTGCAATTAGGCTGACTCAGGCACTCTCTGGGTTGCAGCTTGGTCGGTATACTTGCGCTGTTCAATGATAAACCGAGCTAGCCAAATTCTTCCGATGAACCGCCTCTCGTTGAAGTGGCTGGTCTGTGAGCCTAGGTATCCCGACCTGCTGACATGACACCACTCTCAACCGCCGAGTCCCCGCTCAACATCACGTTGCCAAGTGGCTGGTCCAACGCCGCGATGGCTTTGCTCGAGCCCGACGAGCAGGTGTTGGCATGGCTCGAACCGGACTTAGACGATAAGCTTTATTTTGCGACTGGCGCGATTGTGCTGACCGCTCGTCGTCTCTTGTCGCGCGCGCCGAATGTGCAGGATTGGTTGGTCTGGAACATCTCTGCGACCCACTCCTTGCAGCACCGCGACCATGCCGGTGTTGGGACAATCGAATTGTTTAGTGATGGTCAGCGTTTAGCGATCTGGCGGCACACGTTAGGGATGGCGCCAGCGGTCGGTCGATTGACTGATTCGTTTGCTGTTGTCCAGCAAAAATTAGCAGATCCCGATGCAGTGGTAGCGGTCGATGCGGCCTCTTGTCCGACTTGTGGCACGCCTTATGCACCAGACCAAGACGAGTGTGCCGTGTGCGACGACGACCCTGTCGGCCCGACCGACACCTGGGCACTTCTTCGGCTCGCGCGCTTTGCTGCCCCGTATCGCGGCGCGTTGATTGTCGGTTTGATTCTCACGCTATTGTCGACTGCGGCGACGCTTGTCCCGCCGTATTTGACGATGCCGTTGATGGACGACGTTTTGATTCCGTTTCAAAACGGCAAGCCAATCGACTATAACTTGGTTGTTTTCTATTTGACCGGCGCGGTGGTTGCCGCCTTGTTGGCATGGTTGCTTGGCTGGGCGCGCACGTATTTGCTAGCCTGGGTCAGTGAGCGGATCGGTGCTGACTTGCGCACCACGACCTTCAAACACTTGCAGACCTTGTCCTTGCAGTATTTTGGTGGCAAGCGCACCGGAGATCTGATGGCCAGAATCGGTGCAGAAACAGATCGCATCAATTTATTTTTATCATTGCATTTTCTCGACTTTTTGTATGACGTGCTGATGATCTTGATGACAGCATGTATCTTGATTTCGATTGACACTTGGTTGGCAGCGACGAC
>CAIUZV010000063.1 GCA_903903735.1 uncultured beta proteobacterium
AACACGGCATGCGCCATGCGTGGGAGGGTAATGTCGTCGGTGTACTGCCCTGCACCGGTCAGGAAACGGTAGTCTTCTTTACGTAGAACCGACTCGCCGATATACGGTAATTTTGCGAAATCATTTGCGCCCATGGTCGGCTCCTTAAGCTTTCATGGCGGCAGCACCTTGCTGCACAGCCTTGACGATGTTTTGATAACCGGTGCAACGACAAATATTGCCTTCTAGTTGCTCACGGATCTGTTGTGCACTGGGGTTCGGATGTTTGCGGCAAATATCCACCGCATTCATCACCATCCCGGGGGTGCAATAGCCGCACTGCAAACCATGGCAGTCTTTAAACGCAGCCTGCATGGGGTGCATCGTGCCATCTGGCTGGGCCAAGCCTTCGATTGTGGCGATCTCAGCGCCCTGCGCTTGTGCCAGCAGCACATTACAAGATTTGATCGCATTGCCGTTCATGAGGACCGTGCAGGCACCGCACTGCGCGGTGTCACAGCCCACGTGGGTGCCAGTCAGGTTGAGGTGCTCGCGCAGCGCCTGGACAAGCAAGGTGTTCGGTGCGGCGGTCAGGGTCACTGACTGGCCATTCACCGTTAATTGGATCTGCATCATCAAGCGATCTCCTCAATAGACTAAGTAAATTTGAATATTCTTTATATTCGTATTTGGGTGCGCACGCAACCAACATCCGGCGTGCGGGTAAGGGAATTCACGGCTGAGTCTATACCGGTTTATGCTAACCACCAATCCAGTAATACCCTAGAACAGAGCACGATGAACATCGCCAAACCGTTTTTACTTAGGGCACGCAGCCATCCGCACTTCAGCGCCGTGACGCATCGCGGGCGTACCGTGTCTTATGGTGAGTTGGCCACGCGCATCCTGGGGCTCGCAGGTAGCCTGCAGCGCACCCGCGGCTTAAAGCCAGGCGCTCGTGTCCTACTCTGTATGGAAAACCGCCGCGAGTTTCTTGAGGGCTTGTTTGCCTGTTGGGTGGCAGGACTGTGTGCGGTGCCGGTCAATGCCAAGCTGCATCCCAAAGAAATCAAACCCATCGCCTTAGATAGCGGCGCCTCCGTGCTGTTTACAAGCGAAGCGCTGGTCGCGGGGCTGGCACAAGAGCTTGCCGACACAGTCCCAGGCTGTGCCTTGCTGAATGTCGATAGCCTGGAATACGAAGTCGCTGTGCAAGCACCGCCGGCCGCGTGTGCCAGTGTGCAGCCTGACGACTTGGCCTGGATTTTCTATACAAGCGGCACGACTGGGGTGCCCAAGGGCGCGATGCTGTCCCATCGCAACTTAATGACGATGTGTTTGCAATATTGCACCGACATCGATCAAGTGCTTGCAGGGCAAACGATGTTGCACATGGCACCCCTCTCGCACGGGTCCGGTCTGTATGCCCTCCCCCATTTGTTTGCCGGCGGGCATCAGGTCATTGAAGATGCCTTCACCACCGAGCGGGTGTTTGAGGCGTTTCAACGTTTTCCTGCAGTGTCGCTGTTTGCTGCCCCCACAATGTTGTCACGCTTGGTGCGCTCGGCAAACGGCCTCAGCAATCCGGCGGGCAATCTCTTGACGATCCATTATGGCGGTGGGCCGATGTATGTGAGCGACCTGCTCAAGACGCTCGATCTTTTTGGGCCGAAGCTGTATCAGGTCTATGGCCAGGGCGAGAGCCCCATGACCATTACGGGTTTGTCAAAACAGGATCATGAGGGTCCACGGGATGCGACACATCTAGCAAGGCTGGCCTCGTGCGGGACGGCACGCACGGGCGTCGAAGTCCGGGTGGTTGACGAAAACGGTCAAGATGTTCCGAATGGTGAACTTGGCGAAGTCATCACCCGTAGCGACACGCGCATGCTGGGCTACTGGAACAACCCGAAAGCGACGGAGGCCACCATACGTGAAGGCTGGCTCTGGACGGGCGATATCGGCACCATGGACGAGCTCGGCTACCTGACACTGCGCGATCGCTCGAAAGATATGATCATCCGCGGCGGGAGCAATATCTACCCCCGCGAGATCGAAGAGGTCTTACTGCGTCACCCAGGGATTGTTGAGGTGTCGGTGATTGGACGAGAGCATGAGGATCTGGGCGAAGAACCGATCGCTTTCATTGTGACGAAACCAGATCATCCCGTGACAAGCGAGGAAATGGATGCGCTGTGCTTAGAGAACATGGCACGCTTTAAGCGCCCACGCGACTATGTTTTTATGAATAGCTTGCCGAAGAATAACTACGGCAAAATCTTAAAGACGGAGCTGCGTAAAACGCTCAAGGGGCAAGATAAAGTATGAACCCACTCAACCCTAAAAAACTACTACTCACCAAGTGGACCGCGAAGCGTCCTGTTGCCAAGAACAAGCATTTTCTGGTGACAAAAGTGCATTACCCAGAACTGCCTGACACCAAAATTGAATTTGTAGAGCTCGAAGCGATTTATTCGAAGCAGATCCAACAAGTCGCGTGGAGAGACCTCCAGGACGACAACATCTGGGTACAGGGCTGGAAGTAGCGACTCAACGCTAACTCGAGTATCGAGCGCGATCCACCAACAACATGTGTGGGACGGTTAATGCTGCAAGCGTCACAAAGACAAATTGCAAAATTCTCGAGTCAAACGATGACGCTGGCAAATACAGCCATCCGAGCGCGATCAAGACACTCACGCCAAGCATCGGTGACAGACAAGTCCAAACAAGGCGACTCACCGGCAAATTGACATACTGCTGTGTACGCAGCATATGCCTCAAACTATGCATGCCGCAGAAGTAGACCGTGAAGGCGATCAACGGTTGCGCCACTAATGCAAGCAGGCTGACTGAAAAAATCTCGAAACCAGTCTGCCAATTCTTATTCACTGTCAAACAAAGCGAGATAGCAAGGCCCGCAACCCAAGGCCACGTCAACGTGCGTAATATCTCCATAATCGTTTGAGCATTTTCAGCGGGAACAATCAAGGTGAATAGTTCGAGCATTTCAGAAAAATGTAATAGTGCGGGCAAGACAATGATTGCACCGCCGTATAGCAGCTTTGTGATTCTTGGCGTCGTTGGCGCCAAATCTCTCGAAAAATGCAAAATCGAAATGATTAAAAATGCACTCATAAATACGAGTGGTACCTGCCACCAAATCAGCACGACACCGCCAGCCAAACCCAAATAGATCACGACAAACACGAGCCACGCTTGCCAGCCCTTCACTGCGAACAGTTTTTGAGCAAAGCATGGGTCCAGCGCGCCGTGCGGCACACCCAGAAAAAAGATTAAGGTCGCAATCAACAGTAATGACGTCAGCGGATCAAGCGACGGCGCAAGCGCAGAGCCTAGCGCGACGAGTGTCGCCACCACACCAAAAATAAAACCTTGTTGTTGCAAACGGTTCATTTTTTTGTTGCCAATTGATAGGCGCTCTTGAGGAATAACCCCGATGGTAAGGCCAAAATCACTGCAAGGTAATCGGACACCGACCCTCGATCAGACAAAAATCGAATCAGTTTTGCGCTATCCACCTTTGAAAATAGTCGCATGAACAGCTCAGGCCCTAACTCAGGGTGGTGACGCAGCACATTCAGAAAAATCGCATCCATCTGCCGGATAGCGAAAGAGTCTTGAGGGTGGCCGACTGGAATACCCGTTGTTTGAAGGGACTGCGCGCACGCACTGGCCCAGCGTTGAATTCTTTGAAACGCATAGCCCGTCGCGGGTCGAGCAGCCCCTGCCGTCAGTCCAACCCGAACATAGCTGGGAGGCGACGCGGTGTCCTGCGCTGGGTGCACGGGTCGGCCCAGCCCCATGGGAATCAGCCCATACTCGGTTCGCTGCGTCTTGTAAGGCCTCTCCTGCGCAAGATTTACGACCTGGGACTCTAGATAACTGAGCAGCTCAGCGTGCTCAAAGATTCGAGGCGCGAACACTGTGAATTCGACGAGCGCTCTCGTTGTTGATACAGGCAGTACATAAACAAAACCAACGAACGCTTGATTCGCCTGATAAAAATCCATCAGTTGCGCAGACTTGGAATCAAAGCGTGGCTCTTCAAACTCAAGCTCACAACCCAGGAAGGACTGCCATAGGGTGGTGTCAGACATCTGCTCGATCGGCAATGGACGAGTGTCAACGATGGCTTTGGCTGAAAAAGAACCTGCCGTAGTGTGAAGCAGCCACGTACCTTCAGCAAAGCCAGGCTCGGCGGTCAAGGACGCACCCATTTGTAGAGTCAAGGCGGCGTTGCTCGTGATCGCGTCAATCGCCTGCGCATAAAAATCTGCTGCGGACAACATCCGGTAGGGTGTTGAGGCGCAGTCGATCAACGTGCTATGCAGGCCCTGTTTGACGCTAAAACGCTGCCAACTGTGCCTCGCAAGCGTTGCAAACGGCGTTTGCGCATCGCCCCAAAAACACCAGGTTCGATCGTTGTCGTAAGCAATACGGGATTCAAGCAAGAGGGTTTTAGGAGCCTCGGCGTGCAACGCGGCCAGTCGCGTTCCTAAACTCAGTCCGGCACAACCGGCTCCGATAATAATGAGATCGAATTCAGTTTGCATGACCCTGCACGGACAAGAGCGTCTTTGAATCTCTTGGAGCTAAGGGCGCGTGCAGCCTATCGTTGTGCTGGCTTGGGTAGCGCCAAAACTTGACTGTAAACGGCGCGGTGAGGAGAACTTCGATCGTAAGCATAAATTTTTTCGCTTTCGACACGACGATGCGTTGATGCCAATATTCGTAGTGCTCTCGCCTGAGTTGTTGACCAATCTCACGATACAGACGCGCCGCGACTAAGATTGACAACCTAGCTCTGAATGGCAGATAGGATAGCCCTTGTTCGCCACTCTGGTAATAGTCATCCGCAAGATTTAATAAGGTCGCCACGGCCTGTTGAACCATTTTTTTGTGCGCGTCGCTTGGCTCGATGAGTTCACTCGGCGCTAAGCCATTGACCAACGCTGACGGAATATAACGTCGATCGACCAGGGCATCAGCCTGTATATCTCTGCAGACATTGGTCAGCTGCATCGCCATTCCCAGGTCGATGGCAAAGGCTGCAGCTTCTGGATGATCAACATCGAGCACATTACACATCATTAACCCGACCGTACCTGCCACTTGATAACAGTATTGTATTAAGTGCGCCTCGTCTGCCATTCTGACAGGCTCGGTATCAGAGCAAACTCCTGCGATCAAATCCAGCACCACTCGCTTATCAATCTGACAGTCATTGATTAATGTGATGCCATCCTGCACCACAACATCCTCTGTTGACCCCGAGAGAATTGAATCACGAAGCGCGGCGATATTTTTCTTTGCGCTGGCGACCGATTGATCCTCATCCGCCAAGTCGTCAACGTAACGACAAAACCGATACAGTCGCGTCGCACGGCTCGCGTGTCTTGGCCCAAGCAGGTGGCGGGCCCAGTAAAAACTCTTGCCCTTTGCCGCAAGAACGCGGTCTGGATCGAGATTGTCGTTAGCCAAGGTCACGCGGGTGTCACCTTTGGGATCAAAGCATCAACCACTTTGGCTGAAGAGATCACGCCCGGTAAACCTGCGCCAGGATGGGTACCTGCACCCACCAGATACAGATTCTTTAAACTTTCAGCGCGGTTGTGAAAACGAAACCAAGCAGACTGGGTAAATATGGGAGAGACCGAAAAACCTGCGCCGTGCTCGCTCAGATAATCGTGCTCGAAATCCTTTGGTGTCATGTAGAAGTCTTCAGTGATGACTGCTGACAGCTCAGGCAATATTGTTTTTTCTAAAGCAAGAACAATACGATCGCGTAAGGCTGGCCCCTCGACGGCCCAGTCTTGCCCGCCCTGCAAGTTGGGGACGGGGCACAGCACGTAGAAACTATCGCAGCCCTCTGGGGCAAAACTCGTGTCGGTCGCCGTTGGACGATGCAGATACAGTGAGAAATCCTCGGACAGGATCTTTCGATTAAAAATGTCTGCCAAAAGCTCTTTATAGCGCTCGCCCATCCAGATCGTATGGTGCGCAATGTCTGGGTAGGTTCGCGTTGTACCAAAATACAGGACGAAGAGCCCCATGGAGTACTGAGACTTTTTTGCTTTTAAGCGTGTCAAAAAAGATTGCTTGTTCGGCTCGATCATATGCTGATACAAGTAGGCCGGATCCGCGTTGGAGACAACGACGTCCGCATCAATGGTTTGCCCCCCTTCCAGGACAACCCCTTTGACGGTGTCGGCCTCGACGAGCAAACGCTCAACAGTCTGATTCAGGCGAATCTCAATTCCTTGGCGCAGCATCAGTTGCTCTAGCGCACCCACAATGGCTTGCGTACCCCCCATTGCAAACTGCACGCCGTAGGCGCGTTCAAGATAATGGATCAAGCAATAAATGCTGGTGGTGTCGAAGGGATTACCGCCCACGAGCAGCGGCTGTATCGAAAACGCTTGTCGAAGTTTGTCGTTTTTAAGATAGTGAGAGACCATTTGCCACACTGTTTTATAACTTTGCAGCCCAATGAGTCTCGGTATCTGCTTGAGCATGAACCAGAAACTACCGAACGGCTGGGCGGACAACTCCGTGAAACCAACGTCAAAAATTCGCTTCGAGTGTGCAAGTAACTGGAGGTACCTTTCACAATCAGCGGGCTCGATACGTCGGATTTCAGCCAGCGTTTCTTCAAGTGTTCCGCCATAATCAAAGTGATCGCCGTCTGCGAAATAAAAACGGTACCAAGGCTTGAGGGGAACAAGGGTGACGTGGTCGGCGAGTGTTTCACCAAATAAAGCAAATAACTCTTCAAACAAAAATGACGCGGTAATGACGGTGGGCCCAGCGTCATGACGAAAACCATTACGCTCAAACGCCTGGGCACGCCCACCAAGCTGTGGGCAACGATCAATCAAGGTGACTGCATAGCCCTTGGCTTTGAAACGCAAAGCGCTAGCGATGCCTCCGAATCCGCCGCCAATGATCAAAGCATGCATAGATTGAGCTCGTTAATAGGACAACCGATTTAAAAGACCACGAATATTCTGCGAGCATTCACTCAGCATTGCGCCAGACTGAAACGGTAATTGCGTCAGAGCCGTCTCGGCCCTGAGTAGGTATTCGTTCGCCCTGTCTTTAGCCAAGCGTTTTGGATCAAAGGAGGTGTCGAGGCCTTCATACATGAGTTCGAACACCGAAACGATATTCAGCGCATTGCGCTCTTTACCTGAGCCGTTTGCCTGACGCTGATCCACATCAAGATCTAGTAGGTCATCATAAATTTGAAAGCCTACGGCAAAGTCCTTGCAGGCCTGCTCAGTGCAAGGCAGGGCACTATGCTGACCACTAAGCAGAAATACAAGCTCTAAGGGTAGGCTCAGCAAAGCACCTGATTTCGCTCTCACAATGGCGATGTAGGCCTCTAGATGCATCTGCTCGGCGGTGATCGATAAATCGGCGCACTGGCCAAAGATCGCTTCGCTAGAACGATGGTGCATCGTCTGATACATTTTACTTAACGCGCTTGCTTTGCTGACATTTGCAAGCGCGGCATACGATGCAGATAAAAAAAGATCGCCGCAACAAATAGCGATATCACTACCAAACTTACTCCAGACCGCTTGGTGTCCGCGGCGAAACTCATCCCGGTCTTGAAGATCGTCATGAATGAGGGATGCGTTGTGTAACAGTTCAACCACTGCCGCAAGGATGATGCAATCGTCTTCTTTCAGGCCTACCGCTTTGCCAGCGCTGAGGGCTAACCGCGCGCGCAGGCGCTGCCCCCCGGACTGCAAATGATGCGATACAGCCTCTTGTATTCTGGTCGAGTTCGAAACAGGTGATTGAGGTGCGCTTTGTAGCGCGGCACGCATATAGGTTTCAACTTGCTTTAGCAAGACTGTGGGTTCGCTCACTAAATAACGCGGGTGTGCGTGCTTTGCTGAAAGAGCCGTCCCCATGCCCATTTGCGCCTCATCAAACTTTTTATATAGTTTTGAAAAAAATCCCGGCCGCAGCCGGGATTTTTCTTCTAGCACACGCAATGATCTTAATGCTTCGCAGCTTCAGATTCAGTGACTGCAACTTTCCAGATAATCAGACCGAAGGCAATCTTGTTCAGCACATCAGCCAGGTTATAGATGATGTTCAGTGCTGCTGCGCTGTCGGCAGGGCTGCTGCCAGTCAAGTAACCGAAGAAGTAACCGATTGGGTAAATTGCCCAACCAATGGTCACGATCCAACGCATCAAGCTAAACGCGGATTGCACTGATGGTGGTGCGCTTGCAGCGTTGATCTTGCTAGCTTCACCAGCGAAGATTTCATACAGGATGTAGAACCAACCCAGCATGCCAACGATGAAAGCTGGCCAGACAGGTGCATAGCCTGCTTCGCCAACATAACCGCCAACCAACATGAC
>CAIUZV010000064.1 GCA_903903735.1 uncultured beta proteobacterium
GTCACTTCGCTTTCAATTTGTAGCAAATCGTCGAGTTTTGCCGGCAAAAGATACTTGATATCCAGTTTAGCGACCATGAACATTCGTTGTGCGGTCTGCGCCAGCTCAAACTGATTCACGCCCATGGCGCGCAGCCATTCTGTGCGACCCCGCTCCATGAACTTAAGGTAGTTCGCGTAGAACACCACGCCACCCATGTCGGTGTCTTCGTAATACACCCGCACATCGAAACGGTGTTGCATCAATATGTCTCGAGCAGGGCGAGTGTTTGTGCGCCGCATTCTGATACCGCAACGCGGGCAGCGTCGGTTTGTTTGCGACCGAGTAGCTCAATGACCCCGTCGTTGAGCCCGCGCTCGCCAACGGTGATGCGCACAGGTGGACCAATCAGCTCCCACTCGGCGAACATAATGCCTGGGCGTAGATCGCGATCGTCGAGGATGACATCTACGCCTTTTGCCTTGAGCTCAGCATAGAGCGCTTCGGCCGTATCACGCACCGCCTGGCTCTTGCCCCAGCCGACCGCGCAGATCGCGACTTCAAAAGGCGCGATTGCACGTGGCCAGACAATGCCTTTTGCGTCGTGATTTTGTTCGATAGCAGCCCCGACAATGCGTGTCACACCAATTCCGTAGCAGCCCATTTCCATCAATGCTGGCTTACCACTCTCATCAAGGAATGTGGCCTTTAAGGCCTCTGAGTACTTGGTGCCTAGGTAAAAAACATGGCCAACCTCAATCCCGCGCTGTATCGCTAGGGTGCCTTTGCCGTCAGGCGCTTGGTCTCCTTCGATCACGTTGCGTAGGTCGGTCACGAGGGCAGGTTCGGGCAGGTCACGCAGCCAATTGACGCCTGTCAGGTGGAAGTCTTCTTGGTTTGCACCACAAACAAAGTCGTGCATGTTCGCGACGGTCAGGTCGGCAATCACGTTGACGGGCTTGGCAGTTTTGACGGGGCCGAGATAGCCTGGCTTGCAGCCGAAGTGCTCAATAATTTCTGCTTCGGTGGCAAAGCGAAAGCCTTTGTTCAAACCAGGTATTTTGCCGGCTTTGATTTCATTGAGCTCATGGTCTCCACGCAGCAACAAGAGCCAGACTTGCGCTGGGCTTTTTTCGGGATCGGTCGCCAGTACGATGGATTTCACTGTTTGGGCAAGGTCAATTCCCAAGAGCTCGGCGACGGCTTCGCATTTGAATGCGCCTGGTGTGGCTGTGAGCGTGAGGGGTGCGGACGCGGCATGACGCTGTTCCAGCAGACAGGGGGCCGGCGCCAGTTCGATGTTGGCGGCGTAATTCGAAGCTGGATCGTAGACGATCAAGTCTTCGCCAATATCGGCAATCACCTGAAATTCGTGGCTTTGTGAGCCACCGATCGAGCCCGTGTCCGCCGAAACAGCCCTGAAGGTCAATCCCATGCGTGAAAAAATCTTCATGTAGGCATCGAACATCGTCTGATAACTTTTTTGTGCGCTGGCTACATCGCGGTCGAACGAATAGGCGTCTTTCATCGTAAATTCACGTCCGCGCATGACGCCAAACCGTGGGCGTCGTTCGTCGCGAAATTTTGTTTGGATGTGATAGAAGTTGACTGGAAGCTGGCGCCAGCTCTGGATCTCATTGCGGGCAATGTCCGTGATGACCTCTTCGGAAGTTGGCTGAAGGACAAAATCGCGTCCATGGCGATCTTTCATGCGCAAGAGTTCGGGCCCGTACTGCTCCCAGCGGCCCGACTCCATCCAAAGCTCTGCCGGCTGTACGACGGGCATGAGCAATTCAAGCGCACCCGCGGCGTCCATTTCCTGACGGATGATGTGTTCAATTTTGCGGATCACTCTTAGACCGAGCGGCATGTAGTTATAGATACCACCGGCGAGCTTGCGGATCATGCCCGAGCGCATCATCAAGCGGTGGCTTGTGATCTCTGCATCGTTCGGGGCTTCTTTGAGGGTGCTGATATGAAAGGCTGAGGCGCGCATGGGGGACCGATAAATTTTATTGGGGCAAAAGTGCCGACAGGTACGTATAATCAAATGCAATTGTATTGAATTCGTTGGGAGTGGCCATGCTTGATCGCGAAGGCTACCGTCCTAATGTTGGAATCATCCTTGTTAATCAAAAAAAC
>CAIUZV010000065.1 GCA_903903735.1 uncultured beta proteobacterium
GACCTCGACGCTTTTTATATTCAACTACTTTCAAACCCTAGATTATACAATAGCGTTTGAGCATATTCTTTGTGGCCTTTCCGTGTCCATCCTCCATCGCGCTTCGTTTTTCACTTCAGCCGCCCGGTTGGACCAACTGCCCCATCCAGGCGCCCCTGAGGTCTGCTTTGTCGGGCGTTCTAATGCGGGCAAATCGACGGCTATTAATGTCCTTGCAAACCAAAAGCGGCTCGCCTTTTCGAGCAAGACGCCTGGGCGGACCCGCCTGATTAATATGTTCGGGCTGCCCGACCCCCTTGATCCGGAAGGGCAGCTCGGCTTTCTGGTCGATCTACCCGGTTACGGCTACGCCTCGGTCGCCCACCGCGCCCGAGAAGAGTGGGCAGACATTTTGGGCGGTTACCTACAGAGTCGCGAATCTCTTGCCGGCATCGTGCTGCTCATCGACATCCGTCGCGGGGTCACAGAGCTGGATCGCCGCCTCGCGAACTGGATCGCTCCCACCAAGCGGCCCGTGCTTGCTTTGCTGACCAAGGCAGACAAATTTCCCTACGGGCAGCGCATCAAAGCTGTCTTTGCAGTAAAAAAGGAGCTCGCCGATATTGGCGCGCTCAACGCCGTTCCGTTCTCGGCTACGGCCCGAATTGGTCTTGAAGAAGCAACGCTACAAATCGAAAACTGGATCTCTCCTAAGGTCGTCCCATGACAACTCCTCATCTTGTACTGGCGGATTTCCCCGCTAATCGTCCCCGCCGTCTTCGTCGCGATGACTTTTCCCGCAGACTAGTGCGTGAGCACTCACTGTCGGTTAATGACCTTATTTACCCCGTTTTTGTTGTTGAGGGCAAAGGCATTCGGCAGCCGATTGGATCGATGCCAGACGTGATGCGGTACTCGCCTGACACCCTCATGCAGGTTGCCGAGGAGTGCGTCGCGCTGGGCATTCCGGTCATGGCGTTGTTCCCCGTCATCGAACCAAATCTCAAGGCCCTGGACGGCGCCGAAGCCACCAACCCAAAAGGCCTGATCCCTCGCGTGGTCGCGGAACTCAAAAAACGCTTTCCAGAACTAGGCCTGCTCACCGACGTCGCACTCGACCCCTACACGAGCCATGGGCAAGACGGTGTCATCGATGAAAACGGCTACGTGATGAACGACATCACAGTCAAGATTCTGACGCAACAAGCGCTGGTTCAGGCCGAGGCGGGCGTGGATATCGTCGCGCCGAGTGACATGATGGACGGACGCATTGGCGCCATTCGCCACGCCTTGGAAGCCAACCAGTTCATCCATACGCGCATCATGGCGTATTCGGCAAAGTTTGCCAGCGCCTTTTACGGCCCATTTCGCGATGCGGTCGGGTCGGCCGCTAATCTCGGCAAGTCAAACAAGCTGGTCTATCAGATGGACCCAGGCAATATTGATGAGGCCCTCCGAGAAGTTGCGGCGGATTTGCGTGAAGGCGCCGACATGGTCATGGTCAAACCTGGCATGCCTTATCTAGATGTATTACGTCGCGTAAAAGATGCGTTCCGCGTCCCAACCTTTGCCTACCAAGTCAGTGGTGAATACGCCATGCTTAAGGCGGCAGCAGCAAATGGCTGGCTCGATCACGACAAAGTCATGATGGAAACTTTGCTCGGCTTTAAGCGGGCAGGTGCGGATGGGATTCTGACGTACTTCGCACCGGCCGCAGCCAAACTGCTAAAAGCACAGTAGGCACTTACTGTAGGGCCTGGCGTGCTTTTAAGCGCCAGGCAAACAGCACCGCGAGCAGGGGCAAGCCGATTATCCCGACGGGGAACACCGTCCCCAGACCAAAGGTGTCGCCTAACCAGGCGCATACCGCCACGCCAAACGACTGTCCTAAAAACAGACACGACGCAAAAAGTGACACGGAAGTGCCGCGCGCGGCAGGCGCCATCTGCGTAGCATGGGTTTGCAGGACGGCATGTAAAAAGTAATACCCTAACCCCGACATGACGCTTGCCACAACCGTCCACTGCCAGCCGGGGGCGAGTAAGAATCCTGTCATCGCCAGCGCAAGGAGTGCGCCACCCCACAACGCCAACCCGCGCTCGCCAAGTTTGGCGACAAACTTATTGGCGCGTATGGCATAAATAAAAGCACCCGCTGCAAAACAGCCGCTGATTGTTCCAGCCCACGATACGGGTAGCCCGTGGCGTTCGTGTAAAAACGCTGGAACAAACGCAAGAGGGCCAAAGACAAGCATGCCTTCGATGGAAACAATCACCAACACAAACCATGCCCATTTAGTCGACAGCACCTGCTTGATCGGCATCAAGGGGTTGACCCGACCGGCGGGACGCTCGGTGGACTCGGTCACTGTATGGCGGCGAGACAATAACAACAAGCCTACGATCAAGTAGGTCGCCGCCATCCACACAAAAGCCCAACGCCAACCGACCGTGTCAGCAAATACTCCGCCTAATAACTGACCGAGTGCAAGACCCGAAATCGATCCCAACAGAAACCGGGCAATCGTCTCTTGTCTTTTTTCATACGGAACATGATCGCCGATCCAAGCCATGCCCAAGGGCACAATGGCCGCCGCGGTTGCGCCTGAAATAAAGCGACCAATCTCGATCACCTCGAGTGTTGGTGCCGTGGCAACAATCAGGCTGCCGACCGCACAACCAAGAGTGGCCCACGATACGACGCGAAATTTTCCGTAATGATCGCCTAGCGGTCCATAAAAGAACTGCAAGATACCGTAGGCAATGGCAAACAGGGTGACGGTGCTTGAGGCCTGCGCGGTGCGCACTCCAAACTCTTGCGCAAACACCGGCAGAAGGGGGTCACAAATTCGGAACGAGGTCGAGCTCGCACACGCAGCAAAAGCGAAAAGGATGATGACCGAAGTCGTGGACTTGCTTTGCGCTGACATACGTCTCTGTGTAACGACTACCGTTATAACTACTTTAGAACCCGATCAAGCGTCGCACTAAAGCGATTGGCGTCTTGAAATCCAACAACACGAATGTCGCGGCGCTCGGCGCCACTTGCTGAAAAAAATATGATTCCAGGTGGCCCAAACAATTTAAAGCGCTTCATCAGCGCTCGATCATCCGCGTTGTTTGCGGTGACGTCAACTTGTAATAACAACAATTGCCCCATCCGCTGTGTGACCCGTGCGTCAACAAAGGTGAACGCTTCCATTTCCTTGCAAGACACGCACCAGTCTGCATAGAAATCCAACATGACGGGCCGAGTCGTTTTTGCAAGAATCGCATCAAGTTCGGCTACGGTACGCACCCGCTGAAAGCTTGGGTGAGCCGCCGCAGCGGGGGTGCCAAGCAACTGTTGCTTAAGCGAGGGCGCCGGGACGGCGTCTGTGGTTTGCGGACTTCTAGCAGACGGGCTTGGATTACTCGCACTTTGCATGAATGCCAAATGGCCCAAGGGCTGCAACAGTGAGCGCCCACCACTTGCAATACCCGCCAGCCACAATAGGCTCATTAAGGCTAACAGCAGACCGAGTGTCTTGCGCAATAGGGCGCCAAAGCGTGCGTCAGTCGGTAAGGAATCAAAGGTGCGTAGAAGCACTGATGCGAATAGCGCCAGTACCGCCCAGCCAAGAATCTGTACCCAGGTGGGTAACAACGGAGTAATCATCCACCACGCCGTACCAAGTAGCAGTACGCCGAAAAATTTCTTTACACCTTCCATCCAATGCCCTGCGCGTGGCATCAGCTTTCCGGCCGATAGGCCCATCAGCAACAAGGGCACGCCCATTCCCCATGCCATCGCAAACAGCGCTAAGCCGCCAAGCACCACATCGCCCGTTTGTGAAATGTACAGAAGCGCGCCAGCAAGTGGTGCGGCCACACACGGGCCAACAATTAGGGCGGATAGCGCGCCCATCAAGGCGGCTGCGCTCAACCGACCACCCAAAATGCCCGAGTTCTTGGCCATCAGTTTGGTCTGAAAACTTGCAGGCATCTGGAAGGTATAGACATCAAACATTGCGAGCGCAAGCGCTCCAAGCAGCAATGCGAACAAGCCTAGCACCCAAGGTGTTTGCAACCACGCAGCAAGGCCCGCGCCACTCAGTCCGGCGGCAACGCCCAAGGCGGTGTAGATCACTGACATCCCCGCCACGTAGGCAAGCGCAAGCGAAAAACCTCGGGCGCGCGTGACGTGCTTTTCTTCACCGACTAGCAGTACCGAAAGAATCGGCACCATGGGTAACACGCAAGGCGTGAGGGCAAGCAATAGGCCAAGTACAAAAAACAGTAGCGTGATTTCAAGCAAGCCGGTCGATGACAACAGCTGCGCCAGCCCGATGTCATCTGCCCCGAATAACAAGTCGGCGAGTTGGCCTTGCCTAATCCGCTCAAAAAGCGAGCCGGTGGGTTGGGCTGCGATCAGATAACCTGCTGCCCCAGCCTGCGGTGTGAGTTGCAGTACGAAATCCTGGGGCGGATAACATAGTCCGGCTTGTGCACAACCCTGTCCGTTCGCGGTCAGCTTAAAGCTCTGTAAAGCAATGTTGCTGGGCCACACGGTAATCGGCAGCTCGATCACCGCATCGGTGAAATAGAGCTCCATGTCTTTATTAAAAGTTTGATCAAACTTGATCTGGCCGGTCGGCATCTTCGGCTCACCCAGCTTGACATGTGTCGTGTCCAGCTCAAAGCTGAACCGCTCGCGGTACATGTAATAGCCGGACGCGATCTTAAAACGCAGACTAATCTTGTCGGCCGAGATCATCTGTGCCTGCAAGACAAAGGCTTTTTCTGGATCCAAGAAGTCTTGCGCAGCTGTGCGTGCAACAGACAACACCATCAGACTTAGCAACAACAGTGCCAAGCCAATTTTTTGTATCGCGTGTCTGGTTAGAGCCATTTAGTTCTCGCGCACCCAGTTCAAGTAAGGCGCATACCCACCGATGATCGGCACCACAATTGCTTCCGGCACATCATACGGATGTAAGGCAATAAGGCGTTCTATTAGATTAGCCTGTTTAGATGCAGTTGTTTTTATTGTCAGCGGAATCTCTGTGGCTTTCTCAACGACCCCTTGCCAACGGTAAACAGACTGTACAGGGGCGCCAATGTTCACGCAGGCGGCCAAACCCTCTGACACCAGAGCGTCGGCAATATGCGTTGCGACCGCCTCATCCGGAGCGTTGCTCAGCACAAGTACGGTGTCTGTTTGATTCATGGGTGTCCTCTGACAAAAAAGCCCCGGATGAACCGAGGCCTTTTTTTTGAGCTGTCGAAATTTATTCGGCGGCTTGTTCAGCGGTCTCTTCAACCACTGGGCGGTCAACCAATTCCATAAAGGCCATTGGTGCATTGTCACCCTGACGGAAACCCATTTTGAGGATGCGGGTGTAGCCACCATGACGCGCTGCGTAACGTGGACCGATTTCAGCAAAGAGCTTCAAAACGATTTCGCGGTCGCGCAAGCGGGCAAAGGCCAAGCGCTTATTTGCCAGTGTTGGGCTCTTGCCCATGGTGATGAGGGGCTCAACGATACGACGCAATTCTTTTGCCTTAGGCAAGGTCGTCTTGATCGCTTCGTGGGTCAACAGCGCGACAGCCATGTTGCGAAACATCGCAAGACGGTGGCTGCTGGTGCGGTTGAGCTTACGTAATCCATTACCGTGACGCATGATACTTTCCTTATTGAATCTATTAAGAGCGTTGCCGCTCGAGGTTATTCAGCTCTTCTATCAGCAAACTTTCTGCTGCGGGCCGATGGTGGTACTGCTGGTGCTGCTGGGCTTTCTGATATTGCCCTAACCGAATCCGATCGTCAGGTTCGGCTAGGTACTGCTTTACTAATAAATACGCTTACGGACGCTCGAGGCCCATTGGTGGCCAGTTCTCAAGCTTCATACCCAAAGTCAAGCCGCGAGCGGACAGGACTTCTTTGATTTCGTTGAGCGACTTGCGACCAAGGTTTGGTGTCTTGAGCAATTCGTTCTCTGTGCGTTGAATCAAATCACCGATGTAGTAAATATTTTCTGCTTTCAGGCAGTTGGCCGAACGCACGGTCAGCTCGAGATCGTCAACAGGGCGCAGGAGCACTGGATCGATCTGTGGCGCACCACGGCTTGGCATTTCGTAGGAATCGCCAGCGCCTTCGAGGGCGGCGAACACCGAAATTTGGTCCATCAGAATGCGTGCCGACTGACGTACGGCTTCTTCTGGACTAATCACGCCATTTGTTTCAACATCCAACACAAGCTTGTCGAGGTCAGTACGCTGCTCAACGCGCGCGCTTTCAACGGCGTAGCTTACGCGACGCACTGGACTAAACGATGCATCCAACACGATGCGACCAATTGTGTGTGCCCGATCGTCGATTAAGGCACGCACGTTACCAGGAACGTAGCCACGGCCTTTCTCTACTTTGATCTGCATTTCAAGCTTGCCGGAGTCGGTCAGCGTTGCAATGACTTGCTGTGGATTAACGATTTCAACATCGTGGGGTAATTCAATATCGGAAGCCAACACGATGCCAGCACCTTGCTTGCGCAAGGTCAGTGTCACTTCGTCACGGCTGTGGAGCTTAAACACCACACCCTTGAGGTTCAAGAGAATATCTACAACGTCTTCACGCACGCCAGGGATCGTCGAGTATTCGTGCACAACGCCCGTGATCTGCACTTCGGTTGGCGCGTAGCCTGTCATCGAGGACAACAGGATGCGACGCAACGCGTTGCCCAGCGTGTGTCCGTAGCCGCGTTCAAACGGCTCCATGATGATCTTGGCGTGATTGAGGCCTACGGGTTCGACTTCTATCGAACGTGGCTTGAGAAAACCTTGTGACATATCTGCAGTTCCTTTTCAATACCCTCGGCTCGTTACGCCGATAAGGCTGATGGGTGAAAGCTTAACTTCATCATCGTTAAAAGTGCGCAGCACCGCCGCGCACTTTTAAAAGCGATTATTAACGTGAATACAATTCAACGACCATTGATTCGTTGATGTCGCGAGCAACATCTGCACGGTCAGGCACTTGCTTGAACGTACCAACGAGCTTGGCGGTATCAACGTCAACCCACTGAGGCAAACCATTGCCTGAAGCGAGGTCCATCGATTCACGAATGCGCGCTTGGGCTTTTGCTTTTTCGCGGATCGCAACAACGTCGCCTGACTTGATCAACATCGAAGGGATGTCTGCAGTGTGGCCATTGAGTTCGATCGCACGGTGCGAGACCAGCTGACGCGCTTCTGCACGTGTCGAGCCAAAACCCATACGGTATACAACGTTGTCCAAACGCGACTCAAGCAACTGAATGAGCTGTTCGCCCGTGTTGCCTTTGCGACGCTCAGCCTCTGCAAAATATTTACGGAACTGTTTTTCCATGATGCCGTACATGCGCTTGAGCTTTTGCTTTTCGCGCAACTGCAGGCCGTAGTCTGACGTACGTGCACCTGACGTGCGACCGTGTTGGCCAGGCTTGGAATCCAGTTTGCACTTGGAGTCCAGCGAGCGGCGTGCGCTCTTTAGGAAAAGGTCAATACCCTCGCGACGCGAGAGTTTACATTTGGGACCGGTATAACGTGCCATGTGGGTTCCCCTTAGATA
>CAIUZV010000066.1 GCA_903903735.1 uncultured beta proteobacterium
CCTTTTGCATGAGCGGCCCGTACATCATCGGGCAGGCAGCCATCAGACTCGCTTTCTGAAGCCTGGTGTCCACAGCCAGTTCCCAGCGCTGGCTACGCCAGATGCTTCGCGCCGCCTGCTCTGCGCGGCCCATCTCGGCCTCGGATGCAAACAGCAGCACCTGGTGGTAAAGCTGGCAGTATCGTCCACCACCGTCATAGATGTTTTGCGAGATTTTGTAGTCCTCGTTTACTTGAGCAGTCCGAGGCATGTAGCGTGCAATCTGCGAGTCCGCGTTCTGCTGCGCTCGCGCCGCTTTCATTGTGTGAGTTGACTTCTCTTTGTCGTAATCGTCAAAGGAGACACCAGCAGTGACGACGAACATGCAAGGGTAGCCCGTGGCGTGCGCGCCTGAGCCGCCCAGCAGCGACAGCACGTTAGGAAGCTCCAAACTTTTGGGGTACTTGACTGGGCTCATAGCGCGCATGAGCACTGGCTCCTTGTCATGCGATGAAAAATGAATTTCGTCTTCACCCTCCGTGGCCCTTGTGTCATGCATGACCAATTGCGCGTTGATGGCTTTCCCGTCGTCATAAGAGCGAATCGGAAATTCTTGCGTGGCCGTTCGATGCGGATTTAGCAGCATGCCCATAAAATAAATCAGATCCTCAGCGGCCCAGTCGTAGGAGTACAAAAACTCATTTTTGAGCGCTGATTTAATAACCTCTCGCACGTCAGCCGCTTTTCGCAAGTCTCCTTGATCGCATGTCGCACAGGGAATAACGGCACTGATGAAAGACCGCAGATCACGCATGCGGTACGGAAAGCCCGGAAATAAATCTGAGGTAGCAGCTGTGCGATAGTGTTTGATTCTTCGCTCGTTGAGCTCGTGAAGTGTTTCCAAGCGCTTGCGTCGGCTTTCCCGTTCGGCCAAAGTGATGCCCTGCTCATCGAGCAACTTCCCACCCTTGTCCGCGATGAGGTACCTCATCCCATGGAAGAGGTGCTCCAAGTCCGGGCTGCCGAACGCCGAAAGCTGAATGCCCACTCCGCGCCCTGCTGCATTCGTCAAAATTGCGGCAAGCGAGTCCGACATTTCTTGAGACGCACCGATTTGTGGGTTGATCTCCATCACAAATCCGATGCCCTCCATCTCTTCGCTGTTGCGTCCCGTGATCACGAAAAGCTTGTTGATGTCATCGTAAGAGCTGTACGGGAAAAGAGCCCCGAGCGAGTCGTTGATGTGCTCGTCGGCATTGCGTCTCGGCCTGGCCAAGTCGTCCGCTCCCTCAACAAGATTGAGTTTGGCCGGCGCAGTAAATCCTTCAATGAACGCCTTGATATTTTTCAAGCCTTCGAGCATTTCACTCCTCCTGCTGCTCTTGCGGCTTGGGTTGGGCGGGCAGGTTCGTCAGGTTGGGGTTATTGATGACTGCCGCCTGCGCTTGTGATCGACCAATGGCTCGCGCATCGCTTTCTGGGGCGGACTCCTTGGCTCTACCAAGCGGATAAATCTGCCGGAAGGGCGCCTGAATCACTCGCTTGTTGGCTTCCACTTGCCACGCACTCTTTTCGACGGTCACAAAAACATATTTTTGATCGTTCAATGCGCCCTCGTCGTCCTCGTACGGTGCAACCCAGATCCGCAAAACGCGGTCTGGTGTACGCAGTGGGAAGCCGGTTGTGAGCACTGGCATATCTCGCGGGGACTGCTTTGTAATTGCGGGGCCACTGCCTCGACCCTCCTGAATTGGACCTTTGATCGCCGGAAGCGCTGCTGCTGCTTTCAGTTCCTTGATTGCCGATGCGTCAGTGGATCCAGTTGGCTGCTGCCAACTCAACTTCCCGGCCTCGTAATTTTTGTTGGTTCCGCTAATCGAGTCGCAAGGAATACCCTCCATGAAGCGCGCAGCACAGTTAAAGCCGGTTTCGCCG
>CAIUZV010000067.1 GCA_903903735.1 uncultured beta proteobacterium
AACGACACCTTCTCCCTCGAGTGTTTCACCTTTTTCATTAAAGGACATCATGTCGCTGGCGCGAGCCTCTGACCAATGTCGCCCAAAGGGCAAGATCAAAAAGCGGTCGTTGTGGCCGGGCACCGTCATCGTGAAATGGTTGTCGATCCCTTCGTGCAAGTCGTCTAAGACAGCGAGTCGATTGGCGGCAGCCAAATGGACTTTGGCTTGTCGGACTGCATCAAGGTGTTGCTTAGCATTAAGGTTATGAACCGACATGATGTATCCCTTTATTTTGAATAGAAAATGATGATGCGTGGCTATTTGGCTTGACGCTCACGACTAAGGTCGGGCAGAAACCACGCCACAATGCCTAAGGCCGGGAGGTACGAGCAAATTTGATAGACAGTGGAAATCCCGTAGGCATCGGCCACGCTGCCCATGATCGCCGCGCCTAAGCCGCCTAAGCCGAACGCAAACCCAAAGAACATACCAGATACGAAGCCGACACGACCTGGGAGTACTTCGTGTGCATAGACCAAAATGGCTGGAAAGGCAGAGGCGGTGAGCAAACCGATAATGATCGTTAAGACACCAGTCCAGAACAGATCTGCGTAAGGCATGGCCATCGTAAACGGCAGTACCCCCAGAATTGAAATCCAGATCATGGGCCGGCGACCGATGCGGTCGGTGAGTGCTCCACCGAGCAGTGTTCCGACTGCAATCGCAGCCATAAAAATAAAGAGCTGAACCTGAGCCGCCTGCACCGGAAGGTTAAAGCGTTCAATTAAATAAAACGTAAAGAAAGACGTGAGGCTAGAGCTATACACGTTCTTGGAAAACAACAACAACATCAAGATGGTGATGAGAAACAAGACACGGCCGCGGGAGAGCGATCTGAGGCCCTCGGCGGCTTGCGCGGCTGCCTGTACGCGCGGCTTGATGTTCGCACGATACCAACCGCCCACCCTTGCCAACATCGCCATGGCAACCAAGGCTGCGACAGAAACCCAGGCAATCGCACCTTGACCATGCGGCAACACAATAAAGGCCGCCAATAACGGACCCACAGCTTGCCCAAGGTTGCCACCCACTTGAAACAAGGCTTGTGCAGTGCCAAACCGTCCGCCCGAAGCCATGCGGGCCACCCGCGATGCCTCTGGATGGAAAATTGCTGAGCCAGTGCCCACTAAGGCTGCAGCAAACAGTACCGCTGCGTAGCTGGGCGCAACCGAGAGGAGCAGTAAGCCGATCAGGGTGGATCCCATCCCAATCGCTAGGGAGAAGGGCATGGGGCGTTTGTCGGTGTAGGCGCCGACAGTGGGTTGCAGCAGCGAGGCCGTCAACTGGAAAGCTAGGGTAATCAGACCGATCTGCGTGAAATCTAGATCAAACTCTTTTTTTAGTAACGGATAGAGCGCTGGGATGAGCGACTGAATCAGGTCATTGAGCAGATGACAGATGCTGAGAGCCACCAAAATCGGCATTGCAGCACCCTTGGCGCTCGGGGTCGGAGGAGGCGGGGTCTGGGCAATCGGTGTGGCAACGGTAGTCATCGCCTGATTCTAAGCAGGCAAAGGCTGTTTTGGCAACAGATTATCTGCAGGGGCATCACAATCGTGACGATCCCCTGCGTTTCTGGAGCGACCGAGCGGATAGGCTTGCGGAATTATTTAGCAGCGAGGGGGTCCCCTAGTATCACCGACTCGTAGGCGTGCAAGGCAGTCGCGCCACCTGTGTGTAGAAAGAGCACGTTATCGTCTGGCTTGAAGAAACCTTTGCGTGAAAGCCCGATGAGGCCCGCCATGATCTTGCCCGTGTAGACGGGGTCGAGCAAAATTGCCTCGGTGCGTGCCAGCATTTGCACCGCCTCAACCATTGCCGGGTTAGGAACGGAGTACTTGGGTCGCCACCAGTCTCCGTAAGAGACGACTGCCTCGGGCGGCACACGGATGCCTGTCTGTAGGAGATCCATAATGGCTTGTGCTTCTTTCAGCACGAGCGGGTTTTGGTCCGCTGGGTCGCGGCTTACGCCCACACCAACCAACGGAATCTGAATGTGATTGCCTAGAAAGCCTGCGACGAGCCCGCCGTGGGTGCCCGAACTACCTGAGCCGACGACCACGTAATCCATTGGTTGGCCCATCTCAAACAACTGCTGCTGTAACTCTTGCGCGCAGGCAACATAGCCAAGGCCGCCAATGGCGTTCGAGCCACCGCCGGGAATGATGTAAGGTTTGCGACCTTCGCTACGCGCCTGCGCCGCCACCTTCTCCATCGCCTCGGCCATGTTTGATCCTCCAGGCACCACCGTGATGGCCTCTACCCCAAGTAGGCGAAACATAAAGTTGTTGCCGCTTGCGTTTGGATCGTAACTGTTAGGAATGCGCTCCTCAATGACAAATCGGCATTTCAGGCCTTCTTTGACTGCGGCTGCGAGCGTGATGCGGCAGTGGTTGGACTGAGGCGCGCCACAAGTGATTAACGTGTCTGCACCTTTGGCTAGCGCATCGCCCATTAAAAACTCAAGCTTGCGTGTTTTGTTGCCACCGGGCGCGAGCCCCAGCATATCGTCGCGTTTGATCCATACTTTCGGGCCGCCGAGCGCACGCGTGAAATTCGGTAAGAATTCGATAGGAGAAAACCCTTGGGTGTATTGGCGACGGGGGAAACGACTGAGATCCATGGTGACTCCGAAAATATTGTGTTTGTTCTTGGGTGCTATAAACGTCAAGCGTTGGCGCTAGAGTAGCGCCGATCGCAAGCCAATGTATACCTGAGTCCAAATGCTTGCCAAGTATTAATTGTGAATTCACTTATTTTTGTTGACCTTTTGTCATTGAGTCGATAGCATCAAAAAGTTATCTTGTATCTAAAAGTTTGCACATTTCATGTTTGCCTACACCATCCGTCGCTTGCTGTTGACGCTACCTGTCATGCTGGTTGTCGCGATTTTTGTGTATGGTTTGTTGGATCTTGCGCCCGGTGATCCTGCAGTGTTTCTGGCCGGCGATGACGCAACGCTCGAAGACATCGCGCGTATCCGGATGACGTTGGGCCTGGATCAGCCTTTCTACCAACGCTTCTTACTATGGCTAGGTAGGGTGTTGCAGGGAGACCTTGGCGTTTCTCTGTTCACGGGGGTATCCGTCACCGAAATGATCGTGCAGCGCATGGCGCCCACGTTTACGCTGATGGTCATGACCCTGTGCGTATCTGTATTGGTCGCGATCCCGCTAGGTGCCTTAGCCGCTTGGCGACACAATCGGGCCTACGACCGCGGCGTCATGATTTTGGCGGTGTTGAGTTTCTCGATCCCAACGTTTGTTGTTGGCTACATCCTGGCCTGGGGGCTAGGCATTGAGTTGCGCTGGCTACCTGTGCAAGGTTACGCACCGTATTCACAAGGTATATGGGCCTCTATTCGAACCTTGATTCTCCCAACACTGGCATTGAGCAGCGTGTACATCGCACTCATCACGCGCATTACACGTGCCACCTTGCTTGAGACGATGTCTCAAGACTACGTGCGCACAGCTCGCGCCAAGGGAGTCGGTAACAACAGTATTCTTTTTAAGCACGCACTCAAAAATTCGGCCATACCGATTGTCACGGTCATTGGGAGTGGGGTGGCGTTGCTCATTAGCGGCGCGGTAGTGACTGAAACAGTGTTTTCAATCCCTGGTCTTGGGCGCTTAACGGTCGATGCTATTTTGCGTAAG
>CAIUZV010000068.1 GCA_903903735.1 uncultured beta proteobacterium
CATCACCTTGGCCGTCTGTAAGTTGATTGCATACGATACGAATACTTGCGCGAGATCGCCCAGAAGGCCAGGACGATCGCTTGCGATCACATCTAAACGCCAACTTTGACTGCGCTCATCTGGGTGCAGTTCGACAATTGGTGGGAAGGGAAAGGCTTTGGAGAGACGAGAGCCGCGTGCTCCAAAAGCGTTAGAGGCGTGCGTCGAGTCCTGAGGTGTATCCAGATGCTGCGTCAGTTCGTGTTCGATGAGTGCGGCGATCGTGCGTAGATCCTCGTTTGTTTCGCTTGGCAAGACGACGAAGCTGTCCAGCGCATAGCCATCGCGCGTGGTGTGGATCCGTGCGTCTTGAATGCTAATCAAGCGCTGAGCAAAATAGCTGCAAATGCGAGCAAACAGGTCGGCGACATCCTTTGTGTAGACCAGAACCTGAATTCCCTCGGCACCGTCAGTCGGACGGGCTTTCACAATAGTTTGGGTCGTCTTGATTCGGTGATAAAGGTGGCGGGTATGCCAAGCGATTTCGCTGGCCTCGTGTCTTAAAAAATACGCGACATCCAGTTGTCTCCAGAAAGCTTCTCGGGTCTCATCACGTAAACCTGCGAGTCGCGTAAGTCCGGCTGCCTCCTCCATGCGTTGGCGCAGCACTGAGTTTGCGTCGTCGATCGTGCCACTGAAGGTGGCGCGGGTCTGGTTGTACAGATCTTCGAGCAGCTTTCCCTTCCAGGCATTCCATACTTTTGGACTGGTGCCACGGATGTCTGCAACAGTCAGCAGATACAGTGCAGTTAACTGCCTAGGGGTTTCGACGATCGCAGCAAATTCTTTGATGACATCCGGGTCTGATAAGTCTTTCTTTTGCGCGACTTGGGACATGAGCAGGTGGTGCCGAACCAAAAATACGACTAGGCGAGTGTCCTCCTTGGATAAATCATGGTCGCGCGCGAAGCGCTTGGCCTCGTCGGCCCCCAAGGTGGAGTGATCGCCGCCTCGTCCTTTTGCAATGTCGTGAAACAACGCCGCTACATAAAGCAACCAGTGGCGATCAAAGCTCGCTGTCAGTCGACTGGCAAGCGGATACTCTTGTGCGTGTTCTGGCATTGTGAAGCGACGCAGGTTGCGCAACACCGCCAGGGTGTGCTGATCGACCGTATAGACATGAAACAGATCGTGTTGCATTTGACCGACCACAAGCCGAAACACGGGCAGGTATCGGGGCAGGATGTTTAACATCGTCATACGCCGCATGGCATGCACAATGCCGTGCGGTTGTTGCAGTATCTGTAAAAACAATGCGCGATTCGTTTTTGATCGGCGAAACGCTGCATCAATACGATGGCGAGCATGCCATATGGCACGGAGTGCTTTGCCCGAGAGTTCGGTTAAGTCCGGGTGCTGTTGCATCACCAAGAAGACGCCTAAGAGCTGCTCGGGATGCTGTTCGAATACGTCGTCATCAATAATGTCTAAGCGGTTGCGGTGCGCGACATAGAAGTTATTGATCGGTTTAACTTCATCCTTATACTGAGGAAAAAGATTTTCTTCGATGTTTTGAACGAGTAGCGTGTTGAGTTGTGTGACTAGGCGAGCGGCCCAATAGTATCGTTGCATCAACATTTCACTCGCGCGTCGTGTCGTGGTGGCCTCGATGCCGTAGGCCTGCGCCAGACCATGTTGCAAGTCAAACAACAGACGATCTTCACGACGTTTGGCAAGCAGGTGTACTTCAATGCGGACACGTTTGAACGCTTGTTCGGCACGTCTTAAGTCACGGGCTTCTGCTGTGGTGAGCAAGCCCGCCCGTGCGATCTGTTGCCAGCTGGTGCCAAACCCTGCTGCGCGAGCCATCCACATAATGACTTGTAGATCCCGTAGCCCCCCTGGCGATTCTTTACAGTTTGGCTCTAGCGAGTAGGGGGTGTCTTGGTATCGCGCGTGGCGTTGTTGCATCTCGGCACGCTTGCCGTGAAAAAATACGCGCGGATCTAGATGCTCGGTCATGCGCTGGTGCAGCGCCTGCGTTAACTTACGGCTGCCGGCAATCCATCGCGTTTCAAGGAGAGATGTTTCGACTGTGATGTCGCCACGAGCTTCAGTTACGCATTGCTCGATCGTGCGTACGCTACAGCCTGGTTCGAGACCAATATCCCACATGGCTGCGACCAACGCGCTGAGCGTGCCTTCATCGCTCTCGCTGGGCTCCTGAGGGAGCAAAATCAGCAAATCGACATCTGAGAATGGATAAAGCTCGCCACGACCATACCCCCCGACGGCAGCAAGCGCTGCCCCTTTCGGGAGGGGTAGATGCGCGAGCAAGTCGCGTAAGGCTTGATCGGCGCATTGTCGGAGTGCTGCGAGCAACTTATCGGCTTGTGGCTTGGCCCGATAAGCTTCGATCGCAGACAGTCGCATAGCCTGAGCTTTACTGCGAATACTGGCGAGCGTTGTGGAGTCTGTCATCGTATCGGTTCGGGCGATGCGTGTTGTGTGCGAGCTAGGATGTCATAAATGCGGGGGGTGCGGGCATGTCAGCAGAGATCGTCATGACTTCGAAGCCAGTGTCGGTTACGAGCACAGTGTGTTCCCATTGCGCGGACAGACTGTGGTCTCGTGTGACGACGGTCCAACCATCAGAAAGTTGACGTATTTCACGGCGCCCAGCGTTGATCATCGGTTCAATTGTAAAAATCAATCCAGGCTCAAGTCGTTGCCCCGTGCCTGCTTTGCCGTAATGCAAGATTTGAGGATCCTGGTGAAACACTTTACCAATCCCATGGCCACAAAATTCGCGCACGACAGAAAAGCCGCTCTGCTCGGCATGACGCTGGATTGCCTGACCAATGTCGCCCAGCGTATTGCCAGGCTTGACTTGAGCAATTCCTAACCACATGCAGTCAAACGTCACCTCGGTCAGGCGTTTGGCGAGGATCGAAGGCTCGCCCACGTAGTACATACGACTCGTGTCGCCAAACCAGTCATCTTTGATGATCGTGACATCAATATTCAGGACATCGCCGTTTTTGAGTACCTTGTCTCCGGGAATGCCGTGACAGACCTGGTGGTTGACGGAGGTGCAAATCGCGCCAGGGAAGGGGGGATAACCGGGCGGGGCGTAGCCAACCGTGGCAGATTTGACGTTGAGTACGTTTGTCAGGAAGTCCAGACACAGCTTGTCGAGTTCTCCGGTGGTCACCCCCGGTTTAACGTGCGGCGCTATGAAATCGAGCACTTTGGCGGCATCCTTACAGGCGGCGCGCATACGGTCTAAATCGGCAGAATTGGTGACTAAACCCATGTTGACTTGAGTTGGGAGGGTGAAAGATAGTAGAATTATAGGCTTACCGTGTTTTTTTCACGGTAAAAATAAATCGCAATGTTGCAAACTGCAATGTTGTAAATCGCGTGATGCGCCGCCAGGGTGCCAGCAAAACTGCCTGTTAGGCGAGATGTTGGTGCAGGCGTACCACTAGACCTAACCCTCGGAGCTCTTACTATGTCTTTAATGCGTGAAATGTTGGAAGCGGGCGTGCACTTTGGTCACCAGACCCGTTATTGGAACCCCAAGATGGCCCCTTTTATTTTCGGCCATCGCAACAAAATTCATATTATCAACTTGGAAAAAACAGTCGCGAATTATTTAGATGCGACCAAGTTTTTGCGCCAGGTTGCTGCCAAAGGCGGTAACGTTTTGTTTGTGGGCACCAAACGTGCTGCCCGTGAACTCGTCGCCTCCGAAGCGCAACGCGCTGGTATGCCCTTTGTCGACAGCCGTTGGCTCGGTGGCATGCTCACGAACTTCAAAACAGTCAAAAGCTCAATCAAACGCCTGAAAGATATGGAAGTCATGATCGCCGAAGGCGGTACTGAGCGTATGACCAAAAAAGAAGGTCTGATGTTCCAGCGTGAACTCGATAAGCTAAACAAGTCGATCGGCGGCATTAAGGATATGAACGGCCTGCCCAGCGCGATTTTCATGATTGACGTGGGTTACCACAAAATTGCGGTGGCAGAAGCCATTGCCTTAGGTATTCCTGTGGTCGCGGTCGTGGACACCAACCATTCGCCAGACGGTATTGATTACATCATTCCCGGCAACGACGACTCTGCGAAAGCCATTGCCCTTTATGCCAAGGGCGTTGCTGACGCTGTGCTGGCCGGCCGTGCTGACAATGTAAGCGGCTTGGTTGAAGAGATCGCACAGGGCGAAGAGTTCATCGAAGTCGATCAGGCGAAAGCCTAATTAGTCACCGCGCTCTGCGCGGTTAGAGGTCGCCTGCCTACCTTGCCTGACCCCGAGCCGATATGTGTTGGGGTCGGCTTACTTAATCTGGAGTAATTATGGCTGATATCACTGCAGCAATGGTTAAAGAACTGCGCGAGAAAACTGACGCGCCTATGATGGAATGTAAGAAAGCCTTGACCGAAGCCGAAGGCGACATGGCGCGCGCTGAAGAAATCTTGCGCGTCAAACTCGGCAGCAAAGCGAGTAAAGCCGCCGGTCGCGTGACGGCCGAAGGCTTGATTGGCCTATACATCTCGCCAGACGCCAAGCAAGGCGCTGTGGTTGAAGTCAATTGCGAGACAGACTTTGTCGCAAAAAACGATGATTTCGTTGCATTTGTTGCCAATATCGCGAAACTTGTCGCATCCTCCTCAATATCTGATGTGAGTGCGTTATCGGCTGCAGCCTTTGGCGAGGGCACGGTTGACTCCGTGCGCACAGCGCTTGTCGGAAAAATTGGTGAAAACATCTCGATCCGTCGCTTTCAACGCTACAACACGGCCAATAAACTCGCCAGCTACGTTCACAGCGGCAGAATTGGTGTGTTAGTAGACTTTGCTGGACCGGATGAAGTAGGCAAAGATTTGGCGATGCACATTGCGGCAACCAAGCCACGTGCGGTCGATGAGACAGGTGTCTCTGAGGCGGACAAGGAAGCCGAGCGTTCGGTTGCTCGCCAAAAGGCGGCCGAATCGGGCAAGCCTGCTGAAATCGTCGAGAAAATGGTCGAGGGTTCGGTCCAGAAGTTTCTCAAAGAGGTGGCCTTGCTCTCCCAACCCTTCGTAAAAAATGACAAACAGTCTGTCGCGCAGATGCTGAAAGAGAAAAATGCATCGATTGCAGGATTCTCATTGTTTGTGGTGGGTGAAGGGATTGAGAAGAAAACCAGCGATTTTGCAGCGGAAGTCGCTGCCGCTGCGGCCGGAAACGCGTAATTTTGTACTTGAAGCCGGGCGGTGCAGCAATGCCCGTCCGGCTTTCGTTTACACTTTTGTTCGTGATCAATACCCGGGGAAATAACGCACATGACCAGCAGAATGCATAAACGAGTCCTTCTCAAGCTGTCTGGCGAAGCGCTTATGGGTAATGATGCTTTTGGCATCAACCGTGCCACGATTATGCGGATGACCGACGAGGTTGCCGAAGTCGTCGCGATGGGCGTGCAGCTGGCGATCGTGATTGGCGGAGGCAACATCTTCCGTGGCGTGGCACCAGGCGCTCAGGGCATGGACCGTGCGACAGCCGACTACATGGGCATGATGGCGACTGTGATGAACGCCTTAGCCTTACAAGATGCGTTGAAACACAGGGGCGTTGATGCCCGGGTTCAATCCGCTCTCAATATCGAACAGGTTGTCGAGCCCTACATCCGTCCCAAGGCGCTACGCTACCTCGAAGAGGGCAAAGTTGTCATCTTTGCAGCCGGCACTGGAAATCCATTTTTTACGACGGATACCGCTGCGGCATTGCGCGGCGCTGAGATCGGTGCTGAAGTCGTCCTCAAAGCGACAAAAGTAGATGGCATTTACTCTGCAGATCCTAAAAAAGATCCCGCCGCGACGCGCTACGCGCGTATCAGCTTTGATGAGGTGATGATGCGTCGCTTAGAGGTGATGGATGCGACAGCTTTTGCTTTGTGTCGGGATCAAAAATTACCGATTAAAGTTTTTTCAATTAACAAGCCTGGCGCGCTTAAGCGTGCCGTGAGTGGTGAGGACGAGGGTACTCTCGTCCACGTCTAGAAGGAAAGATGATGAGCGCAGCTGAAATACAAAAATCTGCCGAAACCCGGATGGGTAAGTCACTTGAGACGCTGAAAAGCAATCTTGCGAAGATTCGAACAGGACGTGCGCATACAGGGATTCTGGATCACGTCCAGGTTGAGTACTACGGCTCTCCCGTGCCGATTTCACAGGTTGCAAACGTTACGCTGCTTGATGCACGTACGATTAATGTCCAGGTTTGGGAAAAGAACCTTGGTGCGACGGTTGAAAAGGCGATCCGTGATTCCGACCTAGGGTTAAATCCTATCGGGATGGGTGAGAGCATCCGTGTGCCGATGCCTGCGCTGACCGAAGAGCGCAGACGCGATCTCAATAAAGTCGTCAAATCTGAGGGTGAGGACGCTAAGATCGCTGTGCGCAACTTACGTCGGGACGCCAACGATAGCTTCAAGAAGCTTGTAAAAGATAAGGTCATTTCTGAGGATGAAGAGCGCCGTGCGCAAGATATCGTCCAGAAGTTGACAGACCGTTGCGTCACGGAAATCGACAAGTTGGTCATGCAAAAAGAAGCCGAGATCATGACGGTTTAAACCGTCTTACTTATGGCGATCAGCTCAACCAAAGACGTTCCGAACACTTCGGCGACCCCGGAGCACGTGGCTATCATTATGGATGGCAACGGGCGTTGGGCATCGCAACGCTTTCTCCCCCGGACGGCTGGCCATGCAAAAGGTGTCCAATCGGTGCGTCGCGCCGTCGAGACTTGCGGCAATGCGGGCGTTCGCTACTTAACTCTGTTCGCGTTTAGTTCAGAGAACTGGCGGCGACCTGCCGATGAAGTCTCCCTATTAATGCGTTTGTTCGTGCAGGCTCTTGAGCGAGAGGTTTCCCGGCTGCAAGAGCAGGGTGTGCGACTGCGTGTAGTCGGTGATCTCAGTCCCTTTGAGCCTAAGTTGCAAGAGCTCATTCTGCAGGCTCAGGAAAGTACCGCTCAAAATGATGCATTACACCTAACGATCGCAGCAAACTATGGCGGTCGCTGGGATATCTTGCAGGCTACGCGACGTATGTTGGCTGCGCATCCAGAGTTGGCTGCTCACCCCGATCAACTCGATGAGCAACTTCTTTCTAATTACCTCTCGATGGCGTGGGCACCTGAGCCTGACTTGTTTATCCGCACCGGTGGAGAGCAGCGGATTTCAAACTTTTTGATATGGCAGTTGGCGTATACCGAGTTGTTTTTTACCGATTGCTACTGGCCGGATTTTGGCGAAGCGGAATTGCGACAGGCGTTTGATTGGTACAGCACCCGCGAAAGGCGCTTTGGTCGTACTAGTGCGCAGGTGTACGGATCGGCGAAGACCTAGGCCATGCTCGGACAACGCGTCATCACTGCTGTTGTGCTGCTGAGCTTGGTAGCGGCGTTGTTACAGATTCCATCTCCTTGGCCTTTCCTGATTTTTTTGTCGGTGACATGCGCCTTAGCTGCTTGGGAATGGAGTCGTTTGTTGTGGGGAAGAGGCACGAGGATTCCTCAGTTGATGAGCGTGATGCTGTTCGTCGTGACGATTGTGCAAGCGTGGCTATGGACACGTTTGGGCTCTGTGGATCAGCGCTGGTTGTTGTGGTCCACACTCATTAGTGTCTTTGCTTGGGTTGTGTTGGTTGGTGGTGCACTGTTGCGAGCCCAAACGCAAGTACGCCAGGGCGCCTTGCTCTGGAGCCTATTCGCTGTCACCACGCTCTTTGCGACGTGGGCATGTTTGGCTTGGCTCTTTTTACATCAGGGCGCTCAGTTCATTCTGACGATGCTGGCGGTGATCTGGATAGCAGATATCGTCGCGTATTTCGCCGGCCGTGCGTTTGGTCGTTACAAACTCGCGCCTCGCATTAGCCCAGGGAAGACCATTGAGGGCGCCTTAGCTGGCGTCATCGGGGTTGTAGCCTGGGTGATTGGAACGGCCTTGTATTTGCCAAAGAGTTTTGGCTTTGAGCTCGCGCAGCGTTGGGGTTTAGGGGTCGCTGCGCTGTTGGCGGTCCTGTTGGCTGTTTTTTCGATTTGTGGGGACTTGTTCGAGTCGCTTCTCAAGAGGCGTGCGTCGATGAAAGACTCGAGCGGTCTACTCCCGGGGCACGGTGGTGTGTACGATCGAATCGATGCGGTCGTCGCTGTGGTGCCGTTGGCGTATCTCTTGCTTGGGAATCTGCCGTGGTAGCGCGTGTAACGGTGCTGGGCTCGACCGGCTCAATCGGGCAGAGCACACTCGATGTGCTGGCTAGGCACCCCGATAAATTTGCGGTCCATGCGTTGTCTGCTTACTCTCGGATAGAGTTGTTAGTTGCACAAGCCCGTGCGACCGCCGCACGGGTGGTCGTTGTGCCAACCGACGCGGCCGCGCAAGAGTTTCGTCGCTTATGGGGTGCGGGTGTATTGTCACCCGAGCTCAGAGTCGGAGCGAACGCCTTGGCTGAAACGGCGGGCGATGACCAGAGTCAAATCGTGATGGCTGCAATTGTTGGGGCTGCGGGATTACCTGCGGCTTTAGCCGCTGCGCAAGCAGGTAAACGCGTGCTGCTTGCAAATAAAGAGGCGCTCGTGGCTGCGGGTTCCTTGTTCATGGCGGCCGTTAAGGCAAACGGTGCTGAGTTGTTGCCCATTGACAGTGAGCACAACGCGATCTTTCAGTGCTTGCCCCATCATGGACGCGCGAGTGCGCCCACGCAGCCTGCGCCAGGCGTGCGCAGACTAATTTTGACGGCATCGGGAGGACCTTTTCGCTTAAGACGATGGGAGGACTTGCATGCAGTCACGCCTGAGGAAGCCTGCGCCCACCCCAACTGGAGCATGGGACGAAAAATCTCTGTTGATTCAGCGACGATGCTTAACAAAGGGCTCGAAGTGATCGAGGCGCATTGGCTATTTGCGATGCCTCCTGACCAAATTAGCGTTGTGATTCATCCGCAAAGCGTCGTGCATTCGATGGTGGAGTATATCGACGGCTCGGTGGTGGCCCAGTTAGGACAGCCTGATATGCGCACGCCGATCGCTTACGGGCTCGGGTTTCCCGACCGATTAGCCTCGGGGGTTGGTCTGTTGGATCTTGCTGCGGCAGGTCGGCTTGATTTTTCTGAACCAGATCTAGGAGAATTGCCTTGTTTACGCTTGTCCTTCGAGGCTTTGCGCAGTGGGCAAGTTGCGTGCGTGGCCCTTAACGCAGCAAATGAGATCGCAGTAGAGGCGTTTTTGACCAACAAACTTTCCTACACTCGGATACCATCGGTCATCGAGGGCGTACTCGAACAGATGCGCGCTGCGCAAGGTGCCACGATAAACGGTATCGATGATGTACTGAACCTCGATCTTGAGGCGAGACGTCGCGCGCAACAGATTGTATTTTCGCATTCGCAGTGATGCTTTTTACCGGTTGAATTCATGCTTGTTACTATTTTGGCCTTTATCGTCACGCTCGGAGTGTTGATCACTTTCCATGAGCTCGGACATTACTGGGTAGCCCGTTGGTGTGGGGTTCGTGTACTCCGGTTTTCGATAGGGTTTGGCCGCGTATTGATAAAGCGGGTAGACCGACACGGCACGGAGTGGGCATTGTCGGCCATACCGTTAGGCGGCTACGTCAAAATGTTAGATGAGACCAGCGCATCCGACGGAGCTCGCGCGCGTGACGCAGGTAGTAGCACCGCCTCGCGTGAGAGTTTCGCTGCACAACCCGTGTCGCGCCGTTTCGCGATTGTTGCGGCGGGTCCGATATTCAATTTGCTGTTAGCGGCGTTGCTTTACGCGCTGCTCAATTTTGTGGGCACCCAAGAGCCAGCCGCCGTGCTCGCGACCCCTACGCCCCAATCGGCTGCTGCTGCTGCAGGTTTTCAACCTGGCGACCGTATCGTTGCGGTGGATGATAGGGCGATCCGATCTTGGTCGGAGCTGCGCTGGGCGCTGTTACAAAAACTTGGGGAAGGTGATTCGATTGAGGTGACGATCGATCAACGCGGCGCAAACTTAAGCCGTACGCTGCAGATGCCGGCGGTGGCGGATCCCTCTCAAGCCGATCCACTTCGGCTGCTCGGGTTGCGGCTCGCCACAGGGGTCCCAGTTGTACGAGGCGTCGTGCCTGATAGCGTTGGGATGGCGGCCGGCTTGCAGTTGGGTGATCGGATTTTGTCTGTGCAACAGCGCATGAACCTAGATGTTGGACAACTGATTCAGGTCATCCAGCAGCATCCAGACAAGCCCTTGCAGGTTGAACTTGAGCGTGACGCAAAAATATTAAGCATTACTTTGTCTCCAGCGCCGTTCACACAGCCCGATGGGCAGATAGTTGGCCGGATTGGTGTCCAGCTTGGGGGTAACCCAGAAATGGTGATGGTCAGTTACGGCCCGTTGGACAGTCTAGTCAATGGCGTCGTCAAAACCTTTGATACTGCTTGGTTTTCCTTGCGTATGATGGGCAAAATGATCTTGGGCGAGGTGTCCGTTAAGAACATCAGCGGTCCCGTCACAATCGCCGATTATGCTGGGCAATCTGCGAAAATCGGCTGGGTGGCATTTGTGGGGTATTTGGCGCTAGTGAGTGTCAGCCTAGGTGTGCTGAACCTGCTGCCAATCCCGATGTTAGATGGTGGGCATCTGCTGTACTATCTCATAGAGATCGTACGTGGAAGTCCGCTCCCCGAGCGTTTCCTAGAATGGGGGCAAAGAATAGGGTTTGGCCTCTTATCAGCGCTCATGGTGCTTGCGTTGTTTAACGACTCGATGAGGTATGTGTCGCATTGGCTGACGCCGTGATGCGCGCACGACAATCGTGTCAGAGATGAATTGAATTTCAAGGATTAGTCAGGATGTCCGCTAGCTTGTTTTGTTTATTGGGTCAATGCGCTGATCGTGCCGCGAGCTTCTTACGCCGAGGACTCGTTGGGATGCTGTTGGTAGTGGGGTTGCTCGTTGCTCCCCCGTTCGCCCATGCGTTTGATGCCTTTGTAGTGAGCGATATCCGAGTCGACGGTATGCAACGTACTGAGCCCGGCTCAGTTTTTTCCCGGCTACCGTTTAAAGTGGGTCAGCGTTTCACAGAGGAACTCGCGACGGAGTCCGTACGGAAGCTCTATGAAACTGGGCTTTACTCTGATGTGCGGATCCAGACCACCGGACGCGTTGTGATCGTGCAAGTGCAAGAGCGCCCCACGATTGCCTCGATTTCCTTTACGGGCATGCGAGAGTTCGAACCCAAGAACATGATTGACAGCTTCAAACAAGTTGGGTTTGGGGAAGGGCGCGTGTTTGACCAAGCAATGTTGGATCAAGCCCAGTTTGAGCTCAAACAACAGTATTTGGCCAAAGGTAAGTACGCAGTAGAAATATCTCCGACGGTGACACCGTTGCCACGCAATCGCGTCGGAATCAATTTCGATTTGTTCGAAGGTAGCGTGGCGCGAATTAAAGAAATCGCCTTTGTCGGGAACAAGGATTTTTCTGAAAGTACCTTGCGCGGCCTGTTTGCGTTGACAACGCCAGGTTGGCTGACTTGGTATACCGATGCGGACAAGTACTCGCGCGAGAAACTGGAAAGAGATATCGAGGAACTGAAGTCTTTCTATTTGAATCGTGGCTATCTTGAATTCAAGGTAGAGCCTCCTCAAGTCACGATATCTTCCGATCGCAAAGACATCTTTATCACGCTCACGATCAATGAAGGCAAACCCTATAAAGTCACCAGCGTCAAGCTCGCAGGTGAGTTGCTTGGGCTGGACGCTGAGATTGGCCAGCTTGTGCAGCTTAAGGAAGGTGCGTTGTTTTCTGGCGCAAAGACAAACGCCACGGCTAAGGCGATTTCTGACTACCTTGGAGGTTTAGGATACGCGTTCGCCAACGTGAACCCCAATCCCGTACTGGATCGTGAGAACAACACGGCCGAGGTGACTTTTTATGTTGATCCAAGCCGTCGCGTTTATGTGCGACGCATTCAGGTCAGCGGTAACCATCGCACCAAAGACGAAGTGGTGCGTCGTGAAATTCGTCAAGTTGAAGCGGCTTGGTATGACTCTGGCAAAATTAAGCTGTCGCGAGACCGACTTGATCGACTCGGCTATTTCAAAGACGTCAAAGTATCGACCGAGCCGGTACCCGGCGCACCTGATCAAATCGACGTCAGCGTTGTCGTGTCCGAAAAACCGACTGGCATGATAAATGTGGGTGTTGGTTATGGGCAGTCTGAAGGCGTTATTTTGTCTGCAGGTATTACCGAGGAGAACGTATTTGGTAGCGGTACAAACCTGACGCTCAACATCAATACCAGTCAGTACAACCGGACTGCCATTCTTGCGCACACGGATCCGTATTTTACAAATGACGGCATCAGTCGGACCAGTTCGATTTATTACCGGACAGTCACGCCGTTCTCAAACAACCCGGGTATGTATGAGGTGACAACAGCCGGCTTAGGCCTGAACTTCGGCGTACCGATCACAGAGTTTGATCGTATATTTCTGGGTGTCAGCCTTGAGCGCAACACGATTGGCCTGTATTCAAACTCGCCGATTGCGTATCGCGAGTATGTTCGCGATTATGGTGACACAACAACAGCGGCGATTCTCAATACCGGTTGGGCAAAAGACACGCGTGATAGCGCGCTGGCACCGACCAAGGGATCGTTTACTCGACTCAAAGCGGACGTGGGTACCGGCAGCCTTGAGTACTATTTGCTGGGCGCACAACAGCAGCTGTTTCTGCCCTTGACGCGTGATTACACCATCGCATTTAACGCGATGTTTGATTACGGTAAGAGCTACAGTGATTTGCCCTACCCAATTATTAAGAACGTCTACGCGGGCGGTATTGGCACTGTTCGTGGTTATTCACAAAGCTCGCTCGGCCCCAAGGACCCGCTCACGGGGACATATCTGGGTGGCTCCAAGCGTGTCGTAGGTAACGTTCAGTTGTACCTGCCGTTCCCCGGGACACAACAGGATCGAAGTTTGAGATGGTATGTCTTTGGCGATGGCGGTCAGGTTTTTGGGACTGACGGCTTCGGTAATGACACGTCGATCAATTGGAACCAGTTGCGTTATTCGGCGGGTATTGGACTGTCTTGGATTTCACCAATAGGGCCGTTGCAGTTATCCCTCGCGAAGGCATTAAACGCTCAGACTGGCGACAACACGCAGGTGTTTCAATTCCAGATTGGTACCGGGTTCTAGATCGAGTGAATGTTTCTTAAATGGCACAATGCCAACTTGCAATTTTGTTTACTGTGGAAATTGAATCATGTCTGTAAAAAATATTTCGAACGCTCAGATTGTGACTGCAGCACAAGTTCACGCTCGCAACAGACGACTGTTTTGGTTGTTGAGTGTCGGGGTGCTGATTCTTGGTGTATTGTTCAGCGCAATGGCCCAAGCGCAAGGCTCGAAAATCGGCTTTGTGAATACCGAGCGAATCTTGCGCGATTCTATTCCAGCCAAAGCAGCGCAGACCAAGATCGAGGCTGAGTTCAAAAAGCGCGAAGATGAACTGCAGAGACTTGCCACAAATCTTCGAACTCTCGCTCAGAAGTTTGAAAAAGACGCGCCTGTTCTCTCTGAGTCAGACCGCAACAAGCGACAGCGCGAGTTAGCTAACATTGACGCAGATATTCAACGCAAACGTCGTGAATTTCAAGAAGACTTCAATCGTCGTCGTAACGAAGAGTTCGCAACGATTGTGGAAAAGGCGAACGCCGCCATCAAACGGATCGCTGATCAAGAAAACTATGATGTGATTTTGCAGGATGCAGTCACGGTGAACCCTCGCATCGACATTACCGATAAAGTCATTCAGGCTCTCGGTAAGTAACCAAAGGGTTTAAGCATGCCGGTATTGCTAGACGCGAATCGAGCACCTCCTTTATCGGCATTGCTGCGCGCAATCCCAAGTGGCTTAGTGCAAAGCGTCGTTGGCGGCGCGGCCCAAGATGCAGATCCATGCGTTGCGGGGCTCGGAGCGCTTTCCAGCGCCGGCCCCTTGGAAATTTCCTTCATTGTGCATGCGAAGTACCTCGAGCACCTTGCTCAGACTAAAGCTTGTGCGGTGATTGTTCTGCCTGAGATTGAAGCGCACCTCGCCACCCAATCGCCGCCACCCAGCTTTACGCGTGTCGTGTGCAAACATCCTTATCTTCTTTATGCCCGCATCGCTCAATGGTTTGAGTGGGCAATACAGCCACCGCGTGAACCAATCATTCACCCGAGCGCAGTGGTCGACTCCACCACGATTCTTGGCGCGGGTGTCACGATCGGTGCAAATGCGGTGGTAGGTGCCCGCTGTGAGATTGGAGCCATGACCTTTGTAGGCCCAGGGTGTGTGCTGGGCGATGATGTGTCGATTGGTGCGTCTAGCCGGCTGCATGCGCATGTGTCGATTTATTCGGGTGTCCAGATCGGCTCGCGTGCTATCTTGCATAGCGGTGTTGTTATAGGTGCGGATGGCTTTGGCTTTGCACCGGACCCTAGCTTGGCAAAAGGGGCGTGGGGGAAAATTCCACAGTTGGGCGGCGTATTGATTGGTAATGATGTCGAAGTGGGTGCCAACACAACAATTGATCGTGGCGCACTTGAAAACACCGTGATTGACGACGGTGTCAAAATTGATAACCTTGTGATGGTTGCGCACAATGTGCGTATTGGTGCACACACGGCGATCGCCGCCTGTGCTGCGATTGCAGGATCAGCTGTCATTGGCTCTCGCTGCACGATCGGAGGCGCGGCCGGGGTCGCTGGGCACCTTACGATCGGAGACGACGTGCATGTGTCTGGTGGCACCGGCATTACGAATGACGTATCAAAGCCTGGACGTTATACAGGTGTGTTTCCGTTTGGCGAGCATTCCGAATGGCAACGAAATGCGGCAGTAGTTACACAACTCTGGAGTCTTCGAAAGCGTCTACGTGCGCTTGAGCGTCAATAGGGTTGTCTACGATTAATCGCGATAGCCTTTGGTTGTCGCTCTCTTAAAGCATTGAATCAACATGGCGATACAGCTCGATATTAAAGAGATCCTCGATCGGATTCCTCACAGGTACCCGATGCTATTGATCGATCGGGTCCTTGATATGGTGCCGGGCAAGTCGATTAAGGCGCTTAAGAATGTATCGATTAATGAACCCTTCTTTACGGGTCATTTTCCCCATCATCCCGTGATGCCCGGCGTACTCATTCTTGAAGCAATGGCGCAAGCGGCAGCGATTTTTTCCTTTGCAGAGGAAACGGGCTTAAAGCCTGTGGATGGCGAGGCCGTGTATTACTTTGTCGGGATTGACGCAGCGCGTTTCCGCAAGCCGGTGTTGCCTGGTGACCAGCTCATTATTGAAGTCGAGGCCGAGCGGTTAGGGCGTACGATTTGTAAGTATCAAAGCAAGGCGTTTGTCGACGGTGTGGTTGTGGCCGAGGCAAAACTTATGTGTGCGATCAGACCACTGGAAAAATAATGTCTGCCCAGATACATCCCACTGCCTTGGTCGATCCACAGGCCACACTTGATCCATCAGTGAGCGTCGGTGCTTATTCCATCATTGGTCCACACGTCGTGATTGGTGCGAACACAGTAGTTGGATCGCATTGTGTGATTGATGGTCATACCACTATTGGTTGTGACAATCATTTTTATCGGTTTTGCTCGATCGGAGGTATGCCTCAGGACAAGAAATATGCCGGGGAACCGACGAAACTCGAGATTGGCGATCGGAACATGTTTCGTGAGTACGTCACGATCAATACGGGCACGATTCAAGACGTTGGTGTGACACGTGTGGGCTCGGACAACTGGGTGATGGCGTATGTACATGTCGCCCATGATTGTCAGGTGGGTAGTCATGTCATTTTGGCGAATGGTGTGCAAATGGGCGGTCACGTCCACATCGGTGACTGGGCGATCGTTGGCGGGTTAGCTGCAGTCCATCAATTCGGGCGTATCGGTGCGCACAGTATGACGGGTGGACAAAGTGCACTGCACATGGATATACCACCTTATGTCATGGGTTCAGGAAATCCCTGCGTGCCTGTTGGCATCAATGCAGAAGGGCTAAAGCGAAGAGGATTCTCGCCAGAGGCGATATCAGCCTTGCGCGACGCCTATAAGATTGTCTATCGTCGTGGTCTGTCGCTTAGCGACGCATGCCAAGAGTTGAGGGCTCGCCAACAAAGTGAGCCTGCGGTAGCCGAGGCGATTGAGCCCTTGCTAGCCTTTATCGCTGCTAGCACAAGAGGCATTATCCGCCCATGACTTGGCGACTAGGGCTAGTTGCAGGCGAACCGTCAGGCGATCTGATTGCCGCTCGAGTATTGACTGGTTTATCGCAGCGAGATACTGGGTTACGAGCGGAGGGGATAGGCGGACCAAACCTTAGTGCGCAAGGAATGGATGTTTGGCATCCCATGCACGCATTAACAGTATTCGGCTATGTCGATGCGTTGAAGCGGCTGCCGTCATTGTTTCGAATTTATCATGACGTAAAGTCTAGATGGTTGCGTGAACCTCCAAAATTGTTTCTTGGTGTAGATGCACCAGATTTCAATTTCAGACTAGAGCATCGCCTCAAACGCGTAGGCATTCCAACCGTTCATTTTGTAAGCCCCTCAATTTGGGCCTGGCGCTACGGGCGGATTCGGCACATTCGTGAGTCCGTGTCACACATGCTGGTTCTGTTTCCCTTTGAGGAAGCGATCTACCGCAAGGAAGGTATCCCCGTCACGTATGTGGGTCACCCGCTCGCGGATGCTATTCCAATTAGCCCAGATCGGGTTTCAGCAAGACGACGTTTAGGGCTTTCTGAGACCGCTCGTGTGATCGCGATTTTGCCGGGTAGTCGTTCCTCTGAGGTTCGATTGCTTGCGCCAAGGTTCTTGCAGGCTGCGCAGCGTATGCAGCAACGTGATCCGTCTCTGCACTTTATTGTGCCGATGGTGAACCAAGATCGAAAGCTAGAGTTTGAGGCGGCGCTTGCACTGTCCCCGGTTAAACATCTTCAGATATTGCTTTCCTCGACCCAAACGGGCGTGCAGACGGATCCGGTCGCGTGGGTTGCGCTAGAGGCGTGTGATGCCGCATTGGTTGCGAGCGGTACTGCAACGCTTGAAACCGCATTATTTAAGCGTCCGATGGTAATCTCCTACGCGGTCTCGCCGATGATTCGTCGTGTGATGGGTTGGAAGTCTGGACAACAGCGACCCTATCTGCCGTGGGTCGGACTGCCCAATATCTTGCTGAATGATTTCGTCGTTCCCGAACTCATTCAGGAGGATGCAACACCTGAAAAATTAGCGAGTGCGATGTGGGAGCTGTTCGATAACCCATCGCGTTGTGAACAAATGCAGAACCGATTCACTGAAATGCATCACACCTTGAAGCGCGATACGCCAAGCCGTGTCGCACAGGCGCTGGAGCAAATTGTTCATGATGGGGGCTAAGCTGACATCAGCTCGCGCTCGGGAGCGCGACGTGCAGCAGGCAGATTTATTTGCGAGTGACCTTGCAAACTTTGCACATTGTGCAGGAGTAGATGAGGCGGGACGCGGTCCATTGGCCGGCGATGTCTACGCGGCTGCCGTCATCCTTGACCCTGCCAAGCCGATTGTAGGACTGGCTGACTCTAAGATTCTGTCGGAATCTAGGCGCGATGCGCTTGCGCTTGAGATTAAGGAGCACGCGATAGCCTGGTGTGTGGCCAGTGCGAGCGTGGAGGAGATCGATCGCTTGAATATTCTGCAGGCGACCATGCTTGCGATGCAACGTGCGATTCAAGGTTTAGAGGTTGTTCCAGATCTTGCTTGGGTAGACGGTAATCGCGCGCCGTTGTTGAACTGTGTGGTCAAGACGATCGTTAAAGGCGATACGTTGGTGCCGGCAATCTCTGCGGCGTCGATCTTAGCGAAAACCGCTCGGGATCAAACACTGTTAACGCTGCATGCGTTGTATCCGCAGTATGCATTTGATCAGCATAAGGGGTATGGTACGGCTTTGCATATGGAGCGCTTGCGCGAGCACGGACCCTGTCCGGCCCATCGGCGTAGTTTTGCACCTGTACGTGTTTTATTGGATTCGCAATGAAAAGTATTGAGTCGCGTTCGAACCCGTTGTACAAGCAATTGTTCAAGTGGCAGTCGAGCGCAGGGCGCCGAGATGAACCAATTCTTTTGGAAGGTGTTCACTTGTGCGAGGCCTTTCTAGCCCTCGGACGACAACCTCAGTACGCCTTGTTCGATCAGGCGCGTATCCATGAGCCTCAACTCGTCCGTTTGATCGATAAGTTATCAGAAGATGTGTGCTGTACCTTATCCGGCAGTCTGTTGGGTAATTTGTCGAACGTGGATACGGATCAAGGCGTGTTGTTTGTCGTTAAGCCATCGAGTCCGCCATTGCCTGAACAGTTGGTGGGCAATATGCTTTGGCTTGATCGCGTGCAAGATCCGGGTAACGTTGGCACCTTGCTGAGAACGGCTGCTGCGGCGGGCATTGTTCGTGTGCTTGCATCTACGGGTACGGCATCGTTGTGGTCTCCTAAGGTGCTGCGTAGCGCTCAGGGAGTACATTTCGGGTTGCGCTTGCATGAGCATGTCGATTTAGTCGCGGCGACACGTAGTCTGAACGTTCCCTTGATCGTGACCACGCTGGGTGATGCGACTGATCTATTCGATACGAAGTTACCGCCACACGCCGCGTGGGTATTTGGTCACGAGGGGCAAGGCGTGAGTCAATCACTGATTGATCTAGCTGCACTGCGCATAAAAGTCGAACATGCGCCCTCGGTCGAATCTTTAAATATCACTGCGGCCGCGGCGGTCTGCCTCTTTGAGCAGCGCAGGCAGCAGCGTTAGTCAACTTAGTACGCAGAATGGCGATCTAAGCCTACCTCTTGTAAGACGGTTGTTGAAATTTCTTCAATGGACTTTGTTGTCGTGGAGAGCATCGGTATGCTTTCTCTGCGCATCAGCCGTTCAGCCTCTGCGACCTCGTGGCGACATTGTGGCAGAGACGCATACTGGCTGTCTGGTCGGCGTTCGTGTCTAACTTCCGTGAGTCGCTCGGGTTGAATCGTTAGACCAAACAGCTTCGCGCGATGGGGCATGATCGTTTTTGGTAGTGCCCCACGGTCAAAGTCTTCCGGTATCAGCGGAAAATTAGCAGCCTTCACACCGTACTGCATGGCTAAGTACAGGCTCGTCGGTGTTTTGCCGCAGCGGGATACACCGATTAGGATGACGTCTGCTTGGGCCAGCCCTGACACGAACTGGCCGTCATCGTGCGCTAAGCTAAAGTTAATTGCTTCGATGCGATTACGGTAATGCAACGAGCTAACCGCTTTATGCGATTTGCCGATCGAGTGGCTCGATTTCAGACCGAGATTCTGCTCAAGTGGCTCAACAAACGCACCAAACAAATCTAAAAAGAGCGCGTTGGCGAGCTTTACACGTGACAGAACGTCAGGATTGACAAGCGTTGTAAAGACGATTGGCGGCTTGCCTTGATCGGCAGCACATCGATTGATGCGTTGAACAACCGTATCCGCCTTCTCGACTGAGTCGATAAAGGGGACCCGCACTTGTTTGAAGGTCACCGACTCAAACTGTGACAGTACAGAGTGACTGAATGTTTCAGCCGTAATGCCAGTGCCGTCAGAGATAATAAAAACGGTTCGTTCAGTGGCTGGAGTGGTCATAGTGAGTATCCGTTCCCATATTGAAGAAGAGTATAATGCACTGCAACAATTTGTCCTGAAAAGTCACCGCAGAAAAGTCACCGCAGAAACGTAACACTCTGCACACCGAGGGTGGTAGGCCAGTTTGGTTAGCGTGCGTCGCACATTAACCAAACTCGCTTTCTTATATCGTTAAAGGTGACTTTCATGTCGTATGTCGTTTCATTCGAGCAGCTCCGCATGACGGATGTTGACTCAGTTGGAGGAAAAAACGCCTCTCTAGGCGAAATGATTAGCCAGCTCGCACATGCGGGCGTACGAGTCCCCGGTGGTTTTGCGACCACCGCGCAGGCGTTTCGCGATTTCCTTTCCGGCACGGGATTGGATACGCGTATCGCTGATCGTCTCAAAACATTGAATCCCGATGATGTGCGCGAGCTTGCTTTAGCCGGTGCACAAATTCGACAATGGATTGTTGAGGCACCCTTACCTAAGCAGTTGTACGATGATATAGCCTCTGCATTCGCCACGCTCGATTCCGACGGAAGGGGCTCGTTTGCGGTGCGCTCGTCCGCTACAGCGGAAGACTTGCCCGATGCGTCTTTCGCTGGTCAGAAAGAAACTTTCTTGAACGTAGTGGGCTTCGACGACGTGATCGATAAGATTCGTCATGTGTTCGCATCCTTGTACAACGATCGTGCAATTTCGTACCGTGTGCATAAAGGCTACGCCCATGCAGACGTTGCGCTCTCAGCCGGTATTCAGCGAATGGTGCGTTCTGATAAGGGCAGCGCGGGCGTGATATTCACGCTTGACACGGAGTCTGGTTTTGCCGATGTGGTGTTTATTACTTCATCGTATGGGCTTGGTGAGACGGTCGTACAAGGTGCGGTAAACCCAGATGAGTTCTACGTGTTTAAGCCGACGTTGGCTGACGGAAAGTCTCCAATCGTTAGTCGACGCATCGGCTCCAAACTCTTGAAGATGGAGTTTGACAAGGATCGAACAGAGGGCAGGGCCGTGCGCACGGTCGAGGTGCCCGTGTCAGAACGCAATCGCTTCTCACTGACTGACACCGAGGTCATTGAGTTGGCGAAGTACGCGGTCATTATCGAGCAACACTATCAGCGCCCCATGGATATTGAATGGGGTCGAGATGGTATTGACGGGAAAATATACATCCTGCAGGCACGCCCGGAAACTGTGAAGTCGCAAGAGGGCCATAGCGATGTGCAACAGCGCTACAAGCTCAAGGCGACGGGCGATGTGCTCGTGACGGGTCGTGCGATTGGACAAAAGATAGGTGCGGGTCCCGTGCGCGTGGTCGGCGATATTTCCGATATGGACAAGGTCCAGGCGGGGGATGTCTTGGTGACGGATATGACCGATCCAAACTGGGAACCCGTCATGAAGCGTGCCTCGGCAATCGTCACGAATCGTGGCGGTCGGACCTGCCATGCCGCAATTATTGCTCGCGAGCTAGGCATTCCGGCTGTGGTGGGTTGTGGCGACGCCACCGATCGGCTGAAGGATGGGCAGCAAGTGACAGTGTCATGCGCCGAGGGTGATGAGGGTCGGATCTACGACGGTTTGATAGAGACCGAGATTGAAGAAGTGCAACGTGGTGCGATGCCTGATATCGGGCTTAAAGTCATGATGAACGTGGGTAACCCCCAGCTAGCGTTTGATTTTTCATTTATTCCGAATCACGGTGTCGGTCTTGCACGCCTCGAGTTCATTATCAATAACAATATTGGTATTCATCCTAAAGCGGTGCTTGACTATCCCAACGTAGATGCTGAGTTGAAAGTGGCGGTTGAGTCTGCTGCGCGTGGGTACGCAAGTCCTCGGGCATTCTTTGTAGATAAGCTTGCCGACGGTATTGCAACGATCGGTGCGGCGTTTTATCCAAAGTCGGTCATTGTTCGCTTGTCGGACTTTAAATCGAACGAATATCGCAAACTAGTTGGTGGCTCGCGCTACGAGCCTGAGGAAGAGAATCCGATGTTGGGTTTTCGTGGCGCCTCTCGCTACATTTCTGCGGATTTTGCAGAATGTTTCAAAATGGAATGCGAGGCCTTAAAACGTGTACGCAACGAGATGGGGCTGACTAACGTTGAAATCATGGTTCCTTTTGTTCGTACCGTGCAACAAGCCAAACGCGTGGTGGATTTGTTGGCCGCACACGGTTTGGTTCGAGGAGAAAATGGTTTGCGTCTCATCATGATGTGTGAAGTGCCCTCAAATGCCATCTTGGCTGAACAGTTTCTTGAGCACTTCGACGGATTTTCGATTGGTTCGAATGATTTGACGCAATTAACGCTGGGGCTTGATCGCGATTCCGGCATGGAACTCTTAGCTGCAGATTTCGACGAGCGTGATGCGGCCGTCAAGTTTATGTTGAGTCGCGCCATCAATGCGTGTTTGAAAGCCGGTAAATACGTAGGTATTTGTGGCCAAGGGCCAAGTGATCACGCAGACTTTGCCTTATGGTTGCGTGATCAAGGCATCCTTTCCATGTCACTGAACCCCGACACCGTTGTCGATACGTGGAAAAAGCTAGCAAGCTAGAAAAACTGAATGCGACGTCCGTCATAAAAATGGGGTCGATGACCCCATTTTTAGTCTCGATTTCGAGTGTCGTGCTTCATTAAGCGTTCTTTTTCACGGGCCCAGTCTTTTTCTTGTGAGGCGTCGCGCTTATCGTGAAGCTTTTTGCCCTTTCCCAGACCAAAATCAAGTTTAATACGGCCATTCTTGTAGTGCAAGTTGATGGGGACGAGGGCGTAGCCGCGCTGCTCAACCTTACCTATCAACTTGCTGATTTCCTCTGCCTTAAGCAAGAGTTTCCGGGTACGGGTCGAGTTTGGCAGGACATGCGTAGAGGCGGAGTGCAAAGGGCTGATATGCATGCCTAAGAGCCACAATTCCGCCTCAAGAATCACGACATAGCTTTCCTTAAGTTGGGCTCGACCTTCCCGGATCGCCTTCACTTCCCAGCCTTGCAGGACTAAACCCGCCTCAAAGCGCTCTTCGATCAAAAAGTCATGAAACGCTTTGCGGTTTTCGATAATGCTCATGATTTAGACTATTTGGCGTGAGGGGCCAACATACTTTGTGAAGCTGGGCCCTCCAGTTTAACCTGTGCAGCAGCAGGATCGATATCTAGGTAAAATTCGCGCTGACTTTGAAAAAAAACGATCCTTGTTCCGATACGGACCGTTAACAACTTTAATAAATTCGCCTCAGATACTCAACGTTGCCATGGTTTTCTCTTCTCTGGTATTTCTGTATCTGTTTCTTCCCTGTAGTCTGATCCTCTACTATTTTTTAGGCTCTAAGTTTCGTCATGGCGTTGCTGCTGACGGCACGACCGATCCCGGTGCCCCGACCCTGGCGCAGAACTACATCCTGATCGCCGTTAGTCTGTTTTTCTATGCTTGGGGAGAGCCGATTTGGGTCTCTCTTCTTGTTCTCACGGCCGCAATTGATTGGCTCGCCGCGATTTGGATGGAGCGTACAAGAGGCACGAGCGGACCAAAATTCGCGCTCGCACTGTCTCTCGTCTCTAATCTTTCTCTTCTTGGTGTATTCAAGTACAGCGACTTTGTTGTTGAGAACGTCAATACTAGCTTTGGTGCTTCGTTTAACTTGCCGGGCTATGCATTACCGATCGGTATTTCTTTTTATGTTTTTCAGACGCTGTCGTACTCGGTTGACGTTTACCGAGGCGATGTCCGAGCACAACGTCGCTTCATGGATTTTTTGCTCTACGTTAGCCTCTTCCCGCAGCTTGTGGCCGGTCCAATCGTTCGCTATGTGCACATCGCGGCTGAGGTTCGTGGTCGCAGGCATTCATGGGATCTATTCAGTCGAGGCCTGCATCGTCTCTGTGTCGGGCTGTTTAAGAAGGTGTTTATCGCGAACGTGGCAGGAGAGTGGGCGCAGCGCACCATGGGTGGGGATCTGAGCACGCTGTCCACAGGAGATGCGTGGTTAGGTTTAGCGATGTTCACCTTACAGATCTATTTTGACTTTTCTGCATATTCTGACATGGCAATTGGACTAGGCATGATGTTCGGTTTTCGTTTTCATGAAAACTTTAACTACCCCTATGTTTCGAAATCAGTCACAGAATTCTGGCGGCGCTGGCATATATCGCTTAGTACCTTTTTTAGAGATTATGTATACATCCCACTGGGCGGGGGCAGACATCGTCCGTTTAGAAACCTATTCATCGTTTGGGCGTTAACGGGGTTTTGGCACGGGGCCAGTTGGAACTTTATGTTGTGGGGGCTGTATTTTGGGGTGTGGATTGCAATCGAACGTATCTTCTTGAGTCGCCTGCTGGAGAAACTCCCTGCGCTATTCGGTCACGTCTATTTGCTTTTTATTGTGACACTAGGTTGGGGGCTGTTTTACTTTACGGATTTGCAACAGTTGGCTGCATTTATACGAATTTTGTTCGCAATAAATGACGTTGCCTTGGTGGGAGAGCAAACGCTTTCTGATTTGCAGGCACACTCACTTTGGATACCGCTCGCGCTGGTTGCGTGTACTCCTGTCGCCCCATGGCTGGGCGCGCGTGCGCTGCGCGTAAGTGTGGTGCGCTCGGTCGCAGGTTGGCGCCCGATTGTGACGTTAGGCGTCGATGCTGTCTTGTTGCTGTCGTGTACGGCTTTACTTGTTGGGCAGAGCTATAACCCGTTTTTATACTTCCGTTTTTAGATGAAACAGTCCACGCAAAACGCTAACGGTCAAGTTCCATACGCGAGTCGATGGACGCGAATCGTGCACGGCATGCTGATTTGTTTATTGTTGGCAGGCTTAGGCGTTATCTTTATTGCCGAATATGAATCACGGCAAACGGTGTCTACGACGGAGAATCGTCGCTTGGCTGTTTGGCCGGAGCTGACGCAAGCCAGTTTGCTCGACGGCAGCTTTGCCCGGGCGGTGGAGTTATATGTGGCGGACCACTTCCCGTTACGCGAGTACTTCACCGAGATTGCTTCCCTGGTAAAGACCAGCCGTGGTTTGATGATGGATGGTCGAGTCGTTCAGGTTAGAGGTGGTGAAGCAGGTTTTGAGGACGTCAATAGCTGGGCGAAGCCGCAAAGTTCTATCGTGCAGGAGAATCCGACGAAAGAGGATACTGTCGGCACAGAGATCGCGTTGGTCACGCCAGGCCTCGACCGCGATCCTAGCGGGGTATCTGAGGTTTCCGAGCGCTCTGACGTCAACCCTGAGCCTGTGAGAGGGCATACGTCTCGTTCTGCCTTGGAGCCGACGCAGCCTGATACGGTTGCGCAGGCCGTGCCCAGTGAGGCGGGGGCCCGAACGTTAGAACGCGATACTGAACCTAAACCTGAGCCTAAACCCGAGCCTAAACCCGAGCCTAAACCCGAGCCTAAACCCGAGCCAAAGCCAGCTCCGAAAGCAATGGAGCCTAGCTCACCTGCGCCGGCGGCTACGGGCGGCAATAAACCGTTGAATGTGGTGGGCGGGGTGCTCCTGCACGAGGGGCAGGCATTATTTATGTTCGGAGGGACGGACAAGGCTGCCCAAGGCTATGCGAATGCGGTGAACACTTGGATAGACTTGGTCGCAAAGCCGCACGCGATGCAAAGTGTCAGTGTGGTGGTTACTCCAACCAGTAGCCACTTTTATCTTCCCCCGGCGGCGCGTGCACGCACGACTTCTGAGGCGCGTAATTTGGATGCAATGAGAGCGGCGCTGAATCCCGAGGTACGTTTTGCAGATGTGATCTCTGCAATGCAAAACCACACGGCTGAGCCGATGTTTTTTAAGTCGGATCATCATTGGACTGGGCTGGGTGCGTACTATGCCTATCGTGCATGGGCAAACGTCATGGGGCTGACACCGCTTGAGCTATCAGCATTTGACAAGCGATCGGTTGCGGGTGTGGCGGGTTCGTTTTGGAGCCTCACGCAAGCCCCTGAACTGAGGCAGGCTGATAAAGTATCGGACTACTATGTCCCCACGACAGTTTCAGTCAAGAGCACGCAGTATGTGGGACCCGAGCAAAAGACCCCGGCACCGCATGAGTTTTTTGCTGAGAAGAGTCGCGGATATATCGTATTTCTTGGTGGCGATGTACCCTTGCTTGTGGGCACGACGAATGCTGGTACTGGAAGGACGGCACTGGTTGTGAAGAACTCTTACGGAAACGCCTTCGCACCGTATTTACTGCCACATTTTGATAAAGTCGTGGTGGTGGATTATCGCTACGTGTTTCGTAATATCCAAGACATCGTGAAGACATTTGGGGTGACCGATTTAGTTTTTGTGAACGCGACGATCACCGCGAACTCGGGCGCGCATCAAGAACGCATGCGTCAGGTGGCACGGGGCACAAGCACTGCGTGGCAGACCGAAGCTGAAAAACGACGCATCAAAGAGCAAGAGGCTGCTGCGGCAACGGCCAGTAACAGTAGTGCGCCAAGTCAATGAGCGATAGATGGTTCGGGAGCCACTCGTGAAGCAGTCTCTTATAGGTAGGGCCAGTCAGATTCGCCGCTATTTGTTTATCCGATTCGTTGAGAAACTGCGCTTGCTCGCCGTAGCGTTTGTGCTGGCTCTGCTCCCGTTGGCATACGCGTCGGCGCAAACTGTTCCCTTGGCGTTCAAGCATGGCGACCGTATTGTTTGGCTGGGCGACAGCATTACAGCGGCTTATACGTATGGACGCTACATCGAGACGTTTTTCCTGTTGCGGCGCCCTGACTTGGATCTGACTTTTATCAACGCAGGGATTGGGGGGCATACGGCTTGGGACGGTCTTAATCGTTTAGATCGTGATGTGCTCGTGCACCGTCCCACCGTGGTGGTGATTAACTTTGGGATGAATGATGCTGCCTACCCTCCTAATAGCCCGCACGCGGCGTTTGTCAAGAATATCCAAACGATCATTGCTCGCTTACGAGAGGGTGGAGTCAAACGTATTATTTGGGTTGAACCCAGTCCTGCCAATATCGCGGGTGTTGCTTCTCCTTCGAAATTGATTGATCGGCAAAATCAACTCGAACGACTTGTTTCTGCGATGCAAGCACAAGCTGTTGAGGCAGATGTTTTAAAAGTGCATTGGCAACAGCCCCTCAAGAAGGCGCTTGCATTGACTGAGTCCTCGCCCGATATAAAGTTGATTCCCGACCGCATTCATCCCAGTGCCTTAGGCCATGCCCTGATGGCGGTGGAGTTCCTCAGACAGACGGGGGCTAATTTGGCACCAGCGGTCGTGCAGAGCACTGTCTCAGAGACCAATGTTGAAACACAGTTCTTGCCAGCTGGCGTGGGGGAAAATAAACCGATCAAGTTCCAGACGGCAGTGGCAAGAGGAAAAAGTATCACGGTCGATGTGGGCATGGCGTTACCTCCGGTTCCCTTCGTGTTGAGCCAGACTCAAATCAAGTCCGTTGCAAGTGCTGAGCTCGACGCACTACGTTCGCTGGTTTGGCGTGTCAGTGGACTAGAAGGACGAGCACGTTTTAACGTGACGGTCGATGGGCTGACGATCGGTCGTTTTTCTGGCGATGAACTTGCACGAGGTGTAGATGTGATGCGAGATGCTGACACGCGCCCATCCTTGAGTCCTCAGGCACGTAAAGATCTTGAAGCCTGCTCTTTAAAGACAGGCTACGCCTTCGTAAATGACTATGAATGTCTGTTTGACATGATTGTGAAGCGGGATCTGCTTCAAGCTGCTACGCGTGGAGACAGAGTGCGTGATTTGCCTGATTTTGCGGCGATTGGGCATAGCGCGTATTTAACCTTCATGCAGTCATGGATGGACGCGTCTAACGCGGCAATTGATGCTCGGGCTGTGTTGATTCGCAAAACGCCGCATGTGCTCTCCATCACACGCGCTCAGTAGAGTGCGCGTTGAGATCCAAGAAAGACAACAACTGCTCAGAGACGCTGTCCGCTAGGAATCGGCAAAAGGATAACAGTCCCAACCCTTAGGCGCTCGCCCCAGCGCTTTTGGTTGATTTGTCGCACGCGCGCTGCATCGACATTCCAGGTCCGTGCGAGAGTCTCAGGTGTTTCTGGAGTCTCCAACACAACGGATGTGAATTCTGAAAGAGGCTCTTTTCTAAGATTCAAGTTTGCACGAAATTTCTTTGCTTGATCGATTGGCAACAGAATCGTTTGGTTAGGACTGCCTACGATAACGGACTTGTTGTAGGCGGGATTGAGATTTATAAAATCGTGCATCGACATATCTGCAAGCTCAACGGCGACTTTGATATCAATTGTTTGCGCAACAGGAACAATCTCGAAGTAGGGCGCATCGGGAATTTCCGGCAATGTAATTTTATAGGCCTCAGGGCGCGCAACGATATCGCGCAGGGCGAAGAGTTTTGGCACAAAGACTCGCGTCTCTATTGGCATAGCCAGCGCGTCGTAGGTGCTAGCCACTTTGCGCCTTGCGTTACCGCTTATTGCCCGCGAAACGTTGCCCGGGCCCCAGTTGTAGGCGGCTAAGGCAAGGTTCCAGTCGCCGAACTGCTTGTGGAGCTCTTGGAGTAAGTCCAACGCAGCCTGTGTCGAGCGGATGATGTCCCTTCGCTCGTCTTTAAACTCGTCACGCACTAAATTTAAGTGTTTGGCGGCGACGGGCATGAGTCCCCAGAGACCGGCAGGATTCAGCCCGCTTTGTAGGCGCGGCGAATAACTACTTTCAATAATTGGTAAAAATGCGAGTTCGACCGGCATGTTGCGGCGCTTGAGTTCCTGTACAACAAAATACAGGTAGGGCCTCGCGTTATCTAAGACAGTTTGAAAATGCTGCACCCCTGAGGCATAGGCCCGCGCTTGTTGCGCGACGATAGGGGTCTTGATTGCCGGCATCTGGTAGTGTTGCGTAATGCTGGGCCAAATCGGTCCCGCAGGAGCCGTTTCTGTTGCTCCCGTGTGTTCGTGATCCATTAGCCCTAGAAACGCTGGCCAGTCTTTCATCGAGCAGCCAGTCAATAATCCTGTTGCGAGAGCTGCGGCTGTGAGAAAGATGGTGAACCGTAGGTTGCTGCGCATAACGCTGATCGCCTCTAACCTGTGTCAAATGGCTTGGCGACACGCCATTCATGTGTGTCTGCCGCTAAAATGACTGGATTCTAGCCAATCACAACCCATTCTAGCCAATCACAACCTAGCATGCACACCGTCGAGCGTTCCGTTCTGGTCCACCATAGTGCGACACAGATGTTTAACTTAGTGGCAGATGTCGAAAAGTACCCAGAATTCATGCCTTGGTGCGGGGGTGCCTCAGTCGACCAGCAGGATTCTGAAGGGATGCAAGCATCGATCACGATTGCGATCGCAGGACTTAAGCATACCTTTACAACGAGAAATGCCCACCATTACCCTAACCGTATCGCGTTGACGCTCGTCAAGGGGCCGTTCTCCGTGCTTGAGGGTGATTGGTCGTTTGTATCGCTGGCAGAAGATGCCTGCAAAGTGCTGTTCACCCTGCGCTATGAGTTCTCTAGCCGCGCACTAGAGGTTGTTGTTGGGCCTGTCTTTAGCCGAATCGCAACCAGTTTCATTGATTCGTTCACCCAAAGAGCAGCCCAATGCTACGGAGATCAGGCTTGACGACGCTTACGCGACCCTCTGCGCACATACAAGTGCGCGTGTGTGATGCAAAGGCGCAGTCTCTGTCCGAAATTACTCTGGCGCTCCCAATTGGCGCAACGCTGCGCGACGCTTTAACGCAAGCACGGAGCTATGCTGGCTTTGGATTGCTCATCGATGAGTCTGTCGCGGTGGGTGTATTTGGCAAAAAACTTGAGCTTTCAGCAACGCTTTTTGATGGTGATCGTGTGGAGTTATATCGTGCGCTGGTGGTCGAGCCTAAAGTAGCTCGACGTAGACGTGCAGCGCACAGGCAGAAGGTTCGTCAAACAAAGAATAAAGTGCCGATCACAGATCGGACGGTATGAGTCTACGATGTGCTGTTCGTATTTTCCGCATACGTCTGACCAGAACATACAGGAGCTGAGATGGATGTTGAACTGAATCAGGAGCAACAGGCTTTCGCGCAAGTCGCGCGGGAGTTCGCACAGGGTGAGTTCGCCCCAAACGCTGCGCGCTGGGATCAGGAGTGCATTTTTCCTGTCGATGCGTTCAAGCGGGCCGGTGCGCTTGGGTTTTGCGGACTCTATGCCCCCGTCGAAATGGGTGGATTAGGCTTGTCGCGTCTGGATGCATCGATTGTGTTCGAGGAATTAGCCGCAGTCGATCCCTCGACGACCGCGTTTCTAACCATACACAATATGGCAACGTGGATGGTTGGTACGTGGGGGTCGCAAGCCCTGCTCGAGCAATGGGGTGCGGATTTGGCAAGCGGCCAAAAGCTTGTCTCCTACTGCTTGACGGAACCTGACGCGGGTTCAGATGCGGCCTCTATCAAGACGAGTGCTCAGTTGCAAGGCCAGCATTATGTGCTGAACGGTGCGAAGGCCTTTATTTCGGGCGCGGGCGAGACGCAGATGTTAGTGGTGATGGCGCGCACGGGTCGCGCCGGCGCTGGAGGGATTTCTGCGTTTGCGGTTGCAGCCGACTCGCCTGGAATCAGTTTCGGACGAAAGGAGCTCAAGATGGGGTGGAACAGCCAATCTACCCGGGCGATTACCTTTGATCATGTGAAGGTGCCAGCGCACTGCTTGCTTGCGCAGGAAGGTGAGGGCTTCAAGCTTGCGATGAAGGGACTCGTGGGCGGCCGAATCAATATTGCTACCTGCTCAGTGGGTGCAGCGCAAGGTGCCATGAATGTTGCCCGAGATTACATGCGCGGCAGAAAGCAATTCAATAAGGAGTTGACTCAGTTTCAGGCGCTGCAGTTTAAATACGCAGACATGGCGACACAAGTTATCGCTGCTAGGCAGATGGTTCGTTTAGCCGCCTGCAAGCTCGACAGTGACTCGCCTGATGCAACGGTCTACAGTGCGATGGCGAAACGCTTTGCAACCGACGCGGGCTTTGCCGTTTGTTTGGATGCGCAACAGTTGCTCGGTGGGTACGGCTATCTCAAGGACTACCCATTGGAGCGTTTTGTACGTGATACACGCGTGCATCAAATTCTTGAGGGTACAAACGAAATTATGCGTGTCATTATTGCGCAACAGCTTTTAGAGAAAGGATTGAATCTGGAATGAACCAGCTAGCTGAGAGCCCTGTTCTATTTTCAACCATCCCTTGTTCGCAAGGAATGTGTGTCGGTGTCGGCACTCTCAATGCGCCCAAGACGCTAAATGGCTTGACGCTCGACATGACGCGGTTATTAGCTGTGCAGTTAGAACGCTGGGCTGCGGATCCACAGGTTGCTTTTGTTGTCTTGAAGGGTGCGGGAGATAAAGCATTTTGTGCAGGAGGTGATCTGCACGCATTGCACCACAGCATGATCGAGCACGCAGGGCGAGCGCCTATCGAGAACACGTATGCCGGTACATTTTTTGCCGAAGAGTACGCATTAGATTATCGACTTCACACGTTTCCTAAGCCTGTGCTGGTTTGGGGCGACGGTATCGTCATGGGTGGGGGCATGGGTTTGATGATGGGAGCCAGCCACCGTGTCGTGACAGAGACATCACGCTTGGCAATGCCTGAGATATCGATAGGTCTGTTTCCTGATGTGGGAGGCACGTGGCTATTGAATCGCTTGCCAGGCAAGACAGGTCTGTTTATGGGACTCACCGGAGCCCAGGTGGGCGCGGCTGATGCCCTATTTGCTGGTTTGGCTGATTATCATCTGCCGCGTCAAAAATGGGATGATTTGCTCGTTGCGATCGCCGCTGAGACGTGGTCGCCTTGCTCCGCCGCGCACCAGGCGAATTACCACGACCAGCGCAACACCGCGCTCGCCTCGAATCACGCGCAGCTACACCGACTGCTTGCTGCCGCTGCGACACCTCCCACTCCAGCAATCGGACCCTTGCAGACACACCAAGCGCTGATTCAGCGTTGCTGCGTGTCTACAGATCTCAATGAAGTCGCCAACAACATTTTGGCCCTGTCAACGCAAGAGGATGTGTGGTTGCAACGGGCTGCCAAGACCTTTGCGGCGGGCTCCCCAGGCTCGGCGAGACTCACTTTCGCTCTGCTGGAGCGGTGCAAACGGCTATCGCTTGCCGACGTCTATCGCACCGAGTGGATCGCAGGCTTGATGGCTGCGTCGCACGGAGATTTTGCGGAAGGCATTCGCGCTTTACTGATTGATAAAGATAAGACGCCTAAGTGGCACCCCTCTACGCTGCAAGAAGCGAGCGCAGACTGGGTTGAAAAATTCTTTGATTTGCCGGTAGCTGCCGTCAAACATCCGCTATACAAACTAGGAGATCAAACATGACGCGCGTTGCATTCATTGGTTTAGGAAATATGGGCGCCCCAATGGCGCAAAATCTCATCAAGGCTGGCTTTAGCCTGACCGTATTTGATCTGGTGAAAGAAGCGGTTGATCAGCTTGTGAAAAGCGGTGCGACGGCAGCGGCTTCGGCTAGCGATGCTGTCAACGGCGCTGATGTCGTCATCACGATGTTGCCAGCCAGTAAACACGTGGAGGGGATCTATTTGGGATCAGAGGGTCTGCTCACCAAGATCGCGCCCAAGGCGTTAGTAATTGACTGCAGTACGATTGCAGCCGATTCTGCACGCAAGGTTGCCCGCGCGGCGGCCGATCGCGGGCTTGCGATGATCGACGCTCCGGTGTCAGGGGGAACCGGAGGAGCTATCGCAGGCACCTTGACGTTCATCGTTGGTGGGGAGCCTGCCGATCTCGAGCGTGCCCGTCCTTTGCTAGAAAAAATGGGTAAGAATATTTTTCATGCGGGCGCAGCAGGTGCCGGTCAGGTTGCAAAAATCGCAAATAATATGTTGCTGGGTATCGCAATGGCCGGCACAGCAGAGGCACTTGCTCTCGGTGTGGCCAATGGCTTAGATCCCAAAGTACTTTCTGAAATCATTTCGAAGAGTTCTGGTCGCACGTGGGCGATTGAACTGTACAACCCATGGCCAGGCGTGATGGACAACGTTCCTGCATCGAAAGGCTATGCGGGCGGATTTGGAGTGGACTTGATGCTCAAAGACTTGGGACTCGCTGCTGAAGCCGCTGTCAGCACACAGTCTGTCATTGCACTGGGCGAGCTAGCGCGTAATTTGTTCGCGATGCACAGCGTCCAAGGTAGCGGCAAGCTTGATTTCTCAAGCATTGTGAATTTGGTTAAGCGCGATGAGTAAGCACTAAGCGGGTCGGATCGCGTAGGGCAGTGCTTGCAGGGCAACGCGGGGTCCGTCGGCTGCGCCGATCGCGAGTACATTGCGATCCATCGCATCAAAGGGTGCTTCAAGCAGGAGCCAGGAGGTTTGGCCTGCGTTCGATATATTGATGATGCGCCCACAAGGTTCATCGCCCTCGTAGACATCCACTCCAGGCGCGATGGTGGCGCTGAGCGGAACATCTAGGCGAGCAAGCGTCATCCGACGCTTGAGTGTGCCACGGTAATGGCTACGTGCCACAATCTCTTGGCCCGGGTAGCAGCCTTTTGTAAAGCTCACGCCCTGTATTAAATCCAGATTAAGTGTCTGAGGAATAAAGAGATCCTGGGTCTTAGCTTCGATCCAGGGCAGCCCCTGTTGAATGTCGGTGGAGAACCACGAGGATGCCTCGCCTGCTTGAAGCGTTTGCGTCAGCGCCGTCCAGTTCAGGACCGATGCTTCAGCGCCTTGCTCTGACGCCAGCCACCACCAACGATGCGTGCCTAACGACGCTGGAGCTGCGATCCAGGTCCCGCTCGTCGTGTGTAAAGCTTGCCATGGCGTCAAGGGCAAGTCGTGTGCTAACGCTGACCGCAGGCTATCTAGCGCGTGACTGGGTGTAAACACTCCGGCGACGCTGATCGCTGTTGGCGTGATCTTGACCTTTGATCGAAGGACAAACATCGACAACCGTTTGGAGACAGCGGCAGCGATGTCATTGCGTAAGACAATGGAGATATTGTGTGAGGCCGCATTTGCGGGATCTAGCGGCCCTTGACTAAAGACACCCGTTGCCAATAAACGCCCCTGTGCGGTGCAGTAGCCAGCCAAGCAGGCTGAGCCTAAACCTTGCGCTGCAAGATCGTTGGTGATCTGTCCCTGAAGAAAACTAAGAGCGTCTTCGCCCTTGGCGGCCAATACACACAACTCTTCGTCCAGGCGATGTACGGTGATCGCGCTTGTAGGCGAGGTTGGTGAAGGTTGAGCGGAGCGTGAGGCATGATAAAAAAATGGATGCATGGCACTTTATGGGGCAAAACGGTTGGAATCAACGCAGACCATATTAAACTGTCAGCCTCATGAATGCGCTCAATAAACTTCTCCTTTATCTGGTATTGCCAGTCGTTTTGTTGCTCTGCGCCGCTGCGGCCGTGGGCTATCACTGGGTGACGCGGCCGCTGGCGCTTCCAAGCGAAAAGATCGATCTGTTGGTCCCTGCAGGCGCCACACCAGTCGGTATTGCTCGGCTACTGAACCAAGCGGGTGTCAATATTCATTCAGGAGCGTTTGTGCTGCTTGCCAGGGCGACGGAGCTTGATAAAAAGCTTAAAGCAGGCGGCTATCAAATTTCCCGTGGAGACAGCATTTTGACTGTCCTTCGTCGGATTGCGCTTGGAGAAGTGACATCCAGACAGATAACGATCGTAGAGGGATGGACGCTCAAACAAGTCCGGGCAGCAATTTTAAACAATCCGGATATTAAAAAATCAGAACCGGTATGGACTGAGCAGACCATACCAAGATTGATTGAGGGGGGTACTGCGCTAAAGTCCTATCCTCCCGAGGGATTATTATTTCCGGATACCTATATATTTTCAATTGGTACGCTCGACACCGATATCCTCGAACGTGCAGCGCGCATCCAACAAAAAGTACTTGATAAGGCCTGGCAGGGGCGTCAAGAAGGGCTGCCTTTGAGGTCACCTTATGAAGCGCTTATTCTCGGTTCGATCGTAGAAAAGGAAACCGGAAAGTCCTCTGACCGAGCACGTATTGCAGGTGTATTTATCAATCGGCTCAGACTGAATATGCCGTTGCAGACGGATCCGACGGTCATTTATGGGTTGGGGGATGGCTATACCGGGCGTTTGCGTAAGGTGGACCTGCAAACCGATACCCCTTGGAACACCTACACACGTAACGGACTGCCTCCAACGCCGATTGCGAGCGTTGGACTCGCCTCATTACAAGCGGCGCTACAGCCGGAAAAGCATGATTTTCTCTACTTCGTCGCGAAGGGGGATGGCTCGAGTGCGTTCGCCAAAACCCTGCCCGAGCACAATCGAAATGTCGCACAGTACATACTAGGCCGTAAACCATGACGATGAAGCGCGGGTTGTTTTTGACCTTGGAGGGTGTCGACGGCGCAGGCAAGAGCACGCATGTGCAGTGGTTGGTGGACACCCTAGTCGCCTTGGGCCAGCCGGTGTTGTGTACCCGTGAACCCGGCGGCACCCCGATCGGTGAGAAATTACGTACATTGTTGTTGCATGACGCGATGACACTTGAGTGTGAAACCCTCCTAATGTTTGCGGCGCGTGCGGAGCACGTGCGCGCAGTCATCGAGCCTGCGCTCGCGGCGGGGACATGGGTGGTGTGCGACCGGTTTACCGATGCAACCTTTGCCTATCAAGGCGGCGGGCGTGAGCTCGGCACCGAGAGGATCGAAGCGCTCGAGCGCTGGGTGCATCCCGATCTACAGCCCGACATCACCTGGCTCTTTGACGTACCGCTTGAGGTCGCCCGAGAACGGTTAAACAGAACGCGAGACAAGGATCGGTTTGAGCAAGAAGCCGACGCGTTTTTTTTGCGCACGAGGCAAGTCTACCTAGAGCGTGCGGCCCAACAGGCTCGACGATTCCGTGTCGTGGATTCAACCCAGCCGATCGATTCCATCCGCGCTCAACTCCATCGCGAGCTAGTACGTTTGGTCAATAGTGGATCAGCGCGATGAGCCACGCAGCGTTTTTCCCGTGGCAAATACAACTTGCGAAAGATTGGCTTGGTGCGCGCGATCGGTTTGCACATGCTTGGCTCATTCATGGACTGGCTGGAATTGGTAAACGGGAATTTGCGTTAGCGGCCGCTGCTGCCTTGCTGTGCGAGAGTCCACTGCATGGCTTAGCATGCGGAAAATGCTTGGCATGTGGCTGGTTATCCCATGGAAATCACCCGGACCTTAAGCGGATTCGTCCCGAAGCGCTCGCGCTCGAAGAGGGGATCGAAGAGGCGTTGGGCGAGGACCCGAGCGATAACGTGACGGAGGTTGTGGCGTCGGTCGGCTCCCCAAAAAAAGCACCATCTAAGGATATCCGAGTCGATCAGATCCGTTCGATGGAGCCTTGGTTTAATCATGCGACGCATCGAGGCGGTTGGCGCGTGGCTGTGATTTATCCGGCAGAGGCGCTCACGACAATTTCTGGCAACGCCTTGCTCAAAGTCTTAGAAGAGCCACCGCCTTCCACGGTGTTTTTGCTGGTCGCAGATGCTCCTGATCGTTTGCTGCCCACGTTGCTCTCTCGTTGCAGGCGCCTAGCGCTGCCCACACCGAGTCACGCGGAGGCGATGCGTTGGCTAGCAGAGCAGGGAATCAAGTCGCCACAAGAATGGCTCTCAGCCTCGGGGGGAGCTCCCGTGCTGGCCCTTCGAGCAGCGCAGTCTGAGGGCAATGCTTGCCCAAGCTGGCTTGAAGGGTTGATGCAATCCCTTCAAACCGCACGCACAATTGATCTTGGCGCATTAGCAGATACGGTGGCCAAGTTTCCCACCCCGTCATGGCTGGATGCGTTGTCTCGTGCCACCGTTGATTTGAATCTGGCCGCACAGGATTTAGCGCCGCGCTATTACCCTGGTCTGGGAAAAAGCACCAAAGCGATTGCAAAAGGCTGTGACGCGAGAAAACTAAGTGATTTAGGAAAATGGCTTGCTGAGCAATCGCGAGTCGCTGGTCATCCCTTAAATGCGAAGCTATTTGCTCAGTCAGCCTTGCAGCGTGTGTTGGCGAGCTGTCAGCCTAGACCAAGCATGTAGTTTTTGCTTCTTACTTATTACGTCTTGGACGATTTACTATGTTTGTGGACTCTCATTGCCATCTCGATTTTCCGGAATTAGCTGCGCAATTGCCTGAAATCTTAAAGAAGATGCAGAATAATCGCGTCTCGCATGCCTTGTGTGTGAGCGTCAATTTGCCTGATTGGCCTGGCCTGATGGCTATCGTTGAGCAGCATGATTCTCTGTGGGCATCTGTTGGTGTGCACCCCGATTACGAGGACACTGTAGAGCCCGATGTTCACTTCCTAGTGGAGAACAGCCGTCATGCCAAAGTTGTCGCGATCGGTGAGACGGGATTGGACTATTTTCGTTTAAAGGGCGATCTGAGCTGGCAGCGTGAACGGTTTCGTACCCATATTCGCGCGGCGCGTGAGGCGAACTTGCCTTTGATTATCCACACTCGCTCGTCTTCGGCCGATACGATTTCGATCATGCGCGAGGAGAGCGCTCAGGATGCAGGTGGCGTGATGCACTGCTTTACCGAGTCCTGGGATGTGGCGTGTCAGGCGATGGATTTAGGTTTCTATATCTCGTTCTCCGGGATTGTTACCTTTAAGAGTGCGAAGGAGTTGCAAGAGGTTGCAAGACGTATGCCCATAGATCGCATGCTGATCGAGACCGACGCACCGTACTTGTCGCCTGTGCCTTATCGTGGGCAGATGAACGATCCATCGAAGGTTATCCATGTTGCTGAAATGTTGGCCGAGTTACGTGGGGTCCCACTCGCGACGATAGAAGAGGCCTCCACAAGCAATTTCTTCAAATTATTCAGTAAGTTAAATAGTTAATTTTATGTTAATTATTCAAAGTAAGTTATTTAATGTGAATTATATGAAGTGAATTATCTTAAGTTCTAAATGAACTATTAATTATTCGAGAGTTTACTTTTAAAGTAGATTATATCTATCCGATACCAATATTTAGGCAGTCATCTAAAATGTATAGTCTTATAAAAATAATATCCGGTTTTTTTATATCTTTTTTACTTGCATTCCCAGCCGAAAATGCCTCGGCGCAGCCGTCTAGCCCTGCTGCGGTGAATGAGTACTGGCTGATGATCAAGAATGACAGAGACAGCGAGATGCGTACGCTCTTCCGCACAGGCTTTAACCCAAACCGAAAGAATCCAGAGCAGCAACCTGCGTTGATATACGCTGTCCGCGAGGACTCTTGGCGCGCCTTTGACCTACTACTCGCTCACCCTAAGATTGATGTCAACTTAGCGAATCAGTACAACGAGACGCCGATTATGTATACGGCACTAATGGGTGACCTCGCTCGCACTCAAAAACTGATTGATAAAGGGGCGAGCGTAAGCCAACCAGGGTGGAACGCGTTGCACTACGCCACAGTCAAAAGCCAGTTGCCTGTCCTAAAGTTGTTACTAGCAAAAGGCGCATCCATCGACGAGGTGAACCCCGATGGTGATACAGCGCTCATATTGGCCGTTCGCAACGGCAACATTGAAGTGATCCAAGCATTGATAAATGGCGGTGCTGACCCGACGGCCTCGAACTTCAAGGCCCAAAACTCGATAGAAATTGCTCGGGAAAAGGGAAATGCCCAGTTGGCACAAGCGTTGGAGAAGATCGCACGTGAACGTCGTGCAAAGCAGTCAGCGCCAGAATAATCTTTGCGAATGTCCCGCTTTGGTTCAAAGCGGCCTGATGCGCCTCAGTTAGAGCGTGGCATGAGCTCGGGCCGCAAGATTCCTTGTAGCTCTGAGTAAGGGATCATTAAGGTAGGCATCCCCAACGCATAGGGTCCGATCTCAAAGGGATCGTACGTAATAGCCATACCGTCCGCTAGCAGCGCGGCGTTTTCAGATGGCTTGAATGGCCACTTTTTGTCATACGCTTTGGGGTCGGCTTTAGCAAGGTCGTTTGTTTGCAGCCAGCGCGCATGCTGGCGTTTGAGCGCGGCCTCGAATGCAGGCATATTGTCAGATGGGATCATCGTTTGTAAATTGACGACGATGTCAGAGCGCGGCAACCAGTTCAAATATTGTGTAGTGGAGGTGCCATGGGCACCACCCGAGTAAATGTAGCTGTCAAGCTGCACGACGATGATCGTCGGTGTGGCACGCTTGAGTGCCGCGCGTAACAAAATCTCGTCGCGTGGTCGTGCGGTTGCCCAGAAATAATCGCTCAGCTGGCTGATTGTCTCGAAATTTTTTGCCTGGTTGCTCTCAATTTGTGCCATCGACAAGAGCGACTGTTCAACAAAAGCGCTAAACCGTTCGTGCTCGGTAAAAATGAGACGCTCAAGCTTGATGGAGGGGCATTGCTTGCCAGTACATCCGGGCTTGGTTTGAACCACCACTTGTTTTTTTGAGGGCTGTACACCTGGCACCTCACTTGTCTTGGGCGGGGTGGAACTTGGCGCCGCCGGCGCACGTGCAGAAGAAACTGGTGGGGGAGGGACGGAGGCTGGGCTCTTCGGAGGCGTTGTGGGAAGGGCAACAGGCATCCGTAGCGGGGTGGGTTGTGTGACACTTTGTGTGGTTGCGACGGGTGCGACTGGCTTGGCCGAGGTGGTGGTCTCGTTATATTGACTGCCGATATTGAAGGTGGCGCCGGAGCCAGTCTGAAATGTCGGGGCACCCGTATCAGCAGCGTCGGTCGACGAGGCGCTCGTAGTGGTTCGTGTAGTTGTCGGAGCCTTAGGCGATTGTGACGGGCTCGCCAGCGTAATGTCACCACTCGAACCTTGCGAGGAACAACCTGCGATCACAGTCAAAGCGCTCAGGCAAATGGTTAGTACAAATCGTCTCACGTTGGCATTCCCTGTTTATTGATCAGCGGAAGTATAAGGGACTGAAAGTGCCTGTTTAATGTTTTCACGCAGGGTGAGCGGTTTGGTCGCAGGGGCATAGCGGTCAACGACTTGCTGGTCACGAGCAACCAGAAACTTCGTGAAGTTCCATTTGATGGCTTCAGTGCCAAAGAGGCCTTTTTTCTCTTGTTTTAGCCATTCAAAAATCGGACTAGCGTTCGGACCATTTACCTCAACTTTAGCGAACATTGGAAAGGTGACATTAAATTGCGTTTCGCAGAACGCGGCGATTTCAGCGTTATCGCCAGGCTCTTGGTGACCGAACTGATCGCAGGGGAATCCTAATACCGTGAAGCCTTGTGCGCCGAACTCTTGTTGTAGGACTTCTAGCTCAGCGTATTGCTTGGTGAAACCGCACTTTGAAGCGACGTTCACGAAAAGAAGCACCTGTCCCGCGTAGATTGAGAGTTGCTGCGGTTTGCCATCGATTGCGATGGCACTTAACTGTTCGAGGGACATAGTTGGCCTCAAGGAGCAAGGGAGGAGAATGCCTCAATCGCACGCAGCCGAGAGCTGCGCAGATCGACGCGTTGTGCAGGGTAGCCGATGGCCGAACGGGTCAACGGCAGTGGATCGTGAATTTCCTTGGCGCTTAGATGCGCAAGCTCTGGGATCCAGTGCTTAATAAAGGCGCCTGTTGGATCAAAACGTTCTGATTGGCTAATCGGATTAAACACGCGGAAATAGGGTGCCGAATCTGCACCGGTCGATGCGCTCCACTGCCAACCGCCGTTATTGGCAGCAAGCTCGCCATCAATAAGATGTTGCATAAAAAAGGCCTCGCCCCGACGCCAGTCGATCAGCATATTTTTGGTCAAGTACATGGCAACAACCATACGCAAGCGATTGTGCATCCATCCAGTCCGTAATAGCTGGCGCATGGCGGCATCAATCAGCGGGACACCAGTCTGACCGCTCGACCACGCGTTGAAGTCCTCGTCAGCGTCGCGCCAGACGATGGCATTTGTCTGTGGGCGCATGGGCTGATGCATAGAAAGTTCAGGGTAGCCGTGCAGCAGATGCTGATAGAACTCGCGCCATAACAGCTCGCTGATCCAGGTGGTGATGCCTGGCTGTCCGGTACCTATCTCACCCTGATTACAGATCATGGCACGGTGCAAACATTGGCCAGCCGAAAGCAGGCCAGCGGCCAAATAGGGTGATAGCGTGCTCGTTCCCGGTAACGCGGGAATATCGCGGTCGCGCTGATAGTGATAAATCGCTTCCTCTGAGAACCGTTCTAGCCGCAGTTGCGCTTCTGTTTCGCTTGCTGGCCAGCCGTCGCGAATAGCTTGCGACACTTGTGCGCAATAGGGGAGACTGTCTGGAACTGGATCTGCTTTGACAGAGGGCAACTTCGCTTGCTTAGCGGGTCCTGGCGTCACTGCGTAAGGATGGTCTTCCAGTGCACGGCGGCAGGCACGCGAAAACGGTGTAAACACCCGGTAGTAGCTATCACCACCGGTCATGATGGTGCCTGGCTCAAGAAGCGTTGCGCCTAAGTGCCCGGTGAGCACGATCCCATGCTCTTTAAGCAGTTTGTAGCTGGCCCGGTCTCGATTGCGCTCGTTGAGGCCATACTCACGGTTGCAATGTACGGAGTCAGCACCATGTTGTTGCGCGAACGTCAACAAAGCCTGCGGTACATTTTTCCACCGAGGTACGACAAGTAGTTTTAGCGGAATGTTCAGATTGGCCAAGTCGCCCGATAAGCTTTTGAGCGCACGCAGCCAGAATTGCACCTTGATTGGTGCGTCCTGATGGGACGCCCATTGCTCCTCAGAGATGATGAATAGTCCAATCGTTGGGCCCGTTGCCGCTGCAGCGTATAAGGCGGGCTGGTCATGAATCCGCAGATCGGTCCTGAACCAACAGATACTTGTCATTTTGTCTGCTCGCGCCAGCGCTTCACTGCTGCAAGCGTACTAGAGACGTGTTGATCTGGATTCAGGCTCGCATGTGTGAAATAAATCTTTTGGTCCGGTGTCACCACATACGAAATACGGCTTGCCATGGCTGATGAGAAAAACATCGTAGCTTGGTAGGCTTTCATCGTCGTGCGGTCGAGATCTGCCCCGACAGCAAACTTACCGCCACAGGGTCCAAGTGAGAACTTCTTAAGGGTCTCAATGTCATCGCCAGAAACGCCGATGACCGTTGCGCCGAGCGCCTGAAAGTCATCCGTTGCCTGGGCGAAGAGGTTTGCTTCAATTGAGCATCCGCTGGTGAAGGCTTTTGGGTAAAAGTACACAATCACCGGACCGGTTTTCAGTGCTTCGGTGAGCGTGAAGGTGAACGTATTGCCAGCCAACGCTGCCGGCGCACTGAAAGCAGGGGCTGTGGCCCCCGGCTGCAGTTGTGCCCAGGCGACAGGCTGCAAACAGAGCGTTGCAACTAAAATTGCTATAGCGCGCATACCAATGGGCATTTGATTTAGATCAAGTTGAAGTAGTTGTTTCATTCGTTTTTTAGCGTACAGTTACACGGTGAGAGCAATTTAGAAAAGGAGACGACATGGTTCGACATCCTGCAAAGTTTCGTGATCTAGTGGTGTGTGCCTTAATGTTGGGTGCCGGGCTATCTTTGTTTGCACCGCCCAGTGTTGCTCAACGACCACTACCCCCAGTCCCCGCGATTGTTTGGCCGGACGCTGTGCAGTCAGATCCCCCGCGCTGGAGTGAGGAGGACGTCACGCCGGAGCAAAAGTTCAAGACTGCCCGCGCCGAAGCTCTAGCCGCACATCAAGACGCACAAAACACCTGCAAAACCATGCCCAACGAAGATCAGCGACTTTGTTTAGCGCAAGCGCGGGTCGTGTTTGACGCCGACATGCAGGAGATACGACAGCGTTTCGGCGATTTTCGCTAGTTAAAACGCCCCCGTGTCCCGGCAAGGCTGAATTTGCCTGCGCCAAGTAAGGCGACACACAGCGCGCCAAACAAAAAGAAACCCTGTAACTCAAGAAACCAACCGCCGGTTTTCGTCAGTTGAAACAGCTGATGGCTGTGCGCTAGATAAATCGCAATCAGCATGTTGAACACCACCACTAAGGCAGCGGGCCGTGTCAATACACCCAACACCATGAGGGCAGGTGCCACGATTTCCCCGATGTACACCCCAAACGCGAGAGAACTCGGCCACCCGTTGGTCACAACGAGTGCGCTGATCCCATCAATTCCATTAATTAGCTTGTGTAGGCCATGGGATAGCATCAGCAGCCCAACAGTCAGGCGCAGTATCAGCTTGCCGGCATCATCGAAACGATTCATCAAGTTTCCTCTTGTGGAGTGCCCCAAAGCTTAGTAGGAATCAGCTAAGCCAGAGATGCACAATGCTAACAGAGCAGGACGCTCAGTTCAGAGATTTTCTTTGGTGGCAAAAGGAAATCCCACGACGGTATTAAGGATTACTTTTTTGACTATTCGGTATGATTAGCCAGCAGAATACGCATATCAGGAGCGCGCAGTGGAAACGAATCACGCAGCAGGTCAAGAAAGTGAAGAATCAAAGATGATCGTCGAATTAGTTGCCAAGTTCGTCGACCAAGAATTAATGCCACTTGAGGCCGGTGTGCTTAGTCGAGAGATCGCCGGAGAGCATTGTGCACTAACCAAAGACGAAGAAGCGAGCTTACGCGCGAAGTGCAAGGAATTAGGCTTGTGGGCTCTGGATGCACCTGAAGCGATGGGCGGAGCGAACTTGCCGGCCGTGACGCTTATGGCGCTAAACGAAGAACTCGGCCGTACAGTGGTGCCTTTTACCTTCCCACCCGATTCGCCGAATCTCCATATGTTGATGGCAACGGCCAACGAGCAACAAAAGAAAAAGTATCTTGAGCCGTATGCCACGGGTGACGCAAAATCTGCCATTGCGATTTCGGAGCCTAACGCTGGTGGAGATCCGTCCGGGATGTTGACCCGTGCAGTCTTGGATGGCGACAGCTGGGTCATCAATGGCCGCAAGATCTGGGTCAGTCGTGTGCCGGCCGCAGACTTCGTCGTTGTGATGGCACGCGTCGGCTCAGGCAAGCGTCACGAAGGGATCACGGCATTTATCGTAGACAAGGGGACTAAAGGTTTTGAAATCTTGCGTGAGATTCCCATGCTCGCCGGCCATCGAACCTATGAACTCGCGTTTGAAGACTGCCGGATTCCGAAAGAGAATTTGTTGGGTGAGGTCGGAGCGGGCTTCGCGCCGATGCAACTGCGTCTGGTGATACGACGCCTGCAGATGGGGGCATGGTGTATTGGCATGTGTCGTCGTGCACTCGACATGATGTGCACGCACGCCAAACAACGTGTCACGTTTGGTATGCCCCTGAGCGATCGTCAGGCCATTCAGTGGTGGATTGCTGATGCGGCCATGAAAATGCATGCCTGTCGGTTAATGGTGCTTGATGCCGCGCGTAAGCAGGACTTGGGCCAGGATGTGAAGTTCGAAGCCTCGATGATCAAAGTGTATGCCACCGAGATGGCGGCCGAGATTATTGATCACGCTATGCAAACATTTGGAGCAATGGGTGTAACGAAAGAGATGCCGCTTCATTTGATGGCGCAACGTATTCGCGTCATGCGCGTTTATGAAGGACCTTCAGAAGTACACCGTATGTCTATCGCTAAAAAGATTTTGAAAGAGGCACGCTAAGTGCGGAAAAATACACCTTTAGATGGCATCACTGTCATCGATCTGACCCAAATTTACCAAGGGCCTTACGCCACGTTCTTGATGGCAAAAGCGGGCGCTGATGTCATCAAGATTGAGCCAATCAATGGTGAGCCTTCGCGCATTCGTGCCAAGGTCAGCGGAAGTGCCTCGTTGCCTATGGCGATGCTCAACACGAATAAGCGCGGTGTCACGCTCAATCTAAAGACGGAAGGCGGACGCAAGCTGTTTAAGGAAATGATCAAGCGCGCAGACATCGTGGTCGAAAACTTCGCGCCTGGTGTGATGGATCGTCTAGGAGTAGGGTGGTCGGTTCTGCACGAGATCAATCCACGGTTGATCTATGGAACGGGCACTGGGTATGGTTTGTCGGGTCCTGATCGCGACAACCTTGCGATGGATGTGACGATTCAAGCCTCGTCTGGAATGATGAGTGTGACAGGGATGCCAGATGGCCCGCCGATGCGTGCTGGAGCGTCGATCGTAGATTTTCTGAGCGGTGTGCACTTGTATGCTGGCATCATGACGGCACTCTATGAGCGTACCCAAACGGGTGAAGGGCGCCTAGTTGAAGTAGCGATGCAAGATACGGCTTATCCTACGCTCGCATCGAATCTAGGATTTACCTACAGAGGTAGTGGTGCTTTACCGCCTCGAGTGGGCAATCGGCATGGTGGTCTGGCGCTGGCGCCCTATAACGTCTATGAAGCGAGCGATGGGCATATTGCGGTGGTGTGTGTGACTGAACCTCACTGGCACAAGATGCTGGCCGCGATGGGTCGTGAGGATCTACAAGATGATCCACGGTTTTCTACGAACAAGGCACGCGTAGAGAATCTTGCACAAACAGACGAGGTGGTGCAGCAATGGGCTAGCTCGCGCACACGCGATGAACTGGTTGCGTTAAGCAAGCAGCATGGGTTTCCTGCAGCACCGGTTCGTAACTTAATTGAAGTGATGAACGATCCCCACATGCACGCGCGCGGCATGCTGGAGTGGTTCGAGGATCAAGATCTCGGTCGTGTTGTTTTGCCAGGCAGTCCGCTGATGATTCACGGTACGGATCGCGTAGCGACCGTATCGAGTCCGAAACTTGGACAACATAATCAAGAGGTTTATGGGCAGTGGCTGGGAATGTCGGATGCTTCCATTGAAGCATTAAAGAAAGAAGGCACGATTTAACTGTCTACCTTAATACAAGCGGGATACGACCCACAGGAGATTCGCATGACTGCATTACCGGTTACGTATGAACAAGAGGGCGGCATCGTTATTCTGACCTTGAACGAGCCAGATACCCGCAACGCCTTGTCGCCTGAAATTAACGATGCCCTCGTCGAGTATGTCGCGAAAATTAACAAAGACTATAGCGTCGGTTGCGTGATCTTGACGGGTGCAGGCGAGGGTTTTTCCTCCGGCGGTAACGTCAAACGGATGCAAGATCGCAGTACGTCTGCCGTCCAGAAGGCGCCTGTCGATGTTCGCCGCTATTACACCGAAGGCATTCAGCGGGTACCCGTCGCACTCTATAACCTGGAAGCTCCTATCATTGCAGCTGTAAACGGTGCCGCAATCGGAGCGGGTTTAGACTTAGCGACGATGTGTGACATTCGTATTGCCGCGCGCAGTGCGAAGTTCGGTGAAAGTTTTGCGCGAGTAGGACTAGTCTCGGGCGATGGCGGTGCTTGGTTCCTGCCACGTGCGGTGGGAATGTCTAAGGCGTTCGAGATGACGTTCACGGGTGATTTCCTTGATGGCGAAGAGGCCGCGCGAATTGGATTGGTTTCAAAAGTGGTGGACGATGCGGCGCTGATGGACGAGGCGAGGGCAATGGCGGCGCGTATCGCTGCACATCCTGTGCATGCCATTCGCGCGAGCAAAAAATTGGTACGGGACTCGCAGCATGTCAGTCTGCCGGTGTCACTCGATATGGCGTCGGCCTATCAGGCGCTCGTACAGACAACCTACGATCATCGCGAAGCCATCACGGCTTTTGCGGAGAAACGTAAACCAAAGTTCGAGAATCGTTAAGAGGCACAGGACGCTTTGATCCTAGCCAGCGTGTCGCCACTAGGGCGACGAATCGAGGTTTAATCAAGTAGGCGAACATTGGCTTGTCTATGCGTAATAACCGCATAATGTATATTATGTAAAGTATTGGAAATATGTAAATGAAGGTATGTATCTATGGCGCCGGCGCTGTCGGCGGCCACCTCGCCGCCCGTATCGCAGCGCAGTTTCCACCTGGCGGCCCGCACGAACTATCCCTGATTTGTCGAGGCCCCCAACTGGACGCGATCCGGCGCAATGGCGTGACCTTGCATCGCGGCGTTGAGATCTACACCGGTCGACCGAGTGTTGCGACCGATGATCCAACAAGTCTGCCCGTGCAAGACATTGTGATTGTGACCCTTAAGGCGACGGCTTTGCCGGCTGCTGCGGCGTCGATTGAGCGGCTACTGGCTCCTGATGGCGTTGCAGTATTCGCCACGAACGGCATACCTTGGTGGTGGAATAAAGGCTTAAATGTCCCGCAAACCCCTCTACCCTTGCTTGACCCCGATGGCGAGCTTTGGACTAGGCTGGCAGATCGAAGCGTCGGCTGCGTGATTTATTCCCCAAACGAGGTCGTCGAGCCTGGCGTGATCCGCAGCAACGTAAAAGACCGCTGGATGATTGGTGAGCCCGACGGTACGGATTCTGAACGTGTTAACCGCGTGGCCGGACTGCTTGAATCTGCCAATATTCGTGGGGTCGCCACGACCGATATTCGCTACGAGACTTGGTACAAGCTGTTGATTAACTATGCGCTGAATCCGGTAGCGGCCTTGACAAGACTGCCGACTGCCAACATGAACAAGAATCCTGATGTGGTGGCATTGCGCAAGCAGATCATGCTTGAGGTGATCGATATCGCGCTCGCCTGTGGTACTGATTTACGTGGCAAGATCGATCTCGATGAGGCCGTCACACCGACGAAGCGCTCTGGCTCAAACAGAGCCTCGATGCTGCAGGATGTGCTGGCAAATCGGCCGCTAGAAGTCGAAGCAATATTGGGGCAGACTGTTGCGCTCGCACGTCAGCATGGCGTGCAAGCGGTTCGTTGTGAGTTGATGCTTGGTTTGATGCGCGGTTTAGCCGAATCGATGACGCTTAGTTCTTAAAGGCGGCGCGCAATTCACGTACACCGATTGCAAGCGTACGTGCATCAACGCCCACCGCGACAAAGGTGCAGCCTAACTTCAGATAGTGTTGCGCCAGTGCTCGATCAGGCGTCAAGATCCCTGCGGCCTTGCCATGCTTCAAAATGGTCGAGATCCCCTTTTCGATGGTCGCAACGACATCAGGATGCCCTGGGTTACCGAGATGTCCCAGCGCAGCTGAGATATCCGAAGGGCCGAGGAAAACGCCATCTACGCCCTCGACTGCACAAATTTCGTCGAGGTTACGCAATCCTGTGGCCGTCTCTGCCTGAACGAGTAGGCACACATCATCATTCGCGATCTTGACATAGTCTTTACGTGAGTCCCAGCGCGACACGCGTGCCGAGCCGTAGCCCACACCGCGAATGCCGTGAGGTGGGTAACGCACCGCCTGAACGAGCTCACGCGCTTGTTCTGCTGTGTCGACCATCGGTATCAACAGGTTCTGCACGCCAAGATCGAGTAACTGCTTAATGAGATGGGTCTGTCCAATGGGTGGGCGTGCGACCACTTGGGTGTTGTAGGCGGCGCAGGCTTGTAATTGCGACAAAATAGTAAGTGGATCAGTCGGTGTATGTTCACCGTCGAGCAACATCCAATCAAATTCTGCGGTGGCACAGATTTCTGTCGTAAAGGGATCGGGAATAGAGATCCACAGACCGATGTTGGCCTCTTTGGCCTGCAATGATTTTTTAAATCGATTTGTGTAATCAGGCATGTGGATCTCCGATGGTTTACTTCGCGAGCACTTTACTTAACGCATCACCGATCTGGCTCGTCGATGCTTTGCCGCCAAGGTCTGGCGTCAAGGGGCCTTGCACGAGCACTGCTTCAATCGCTTTGACGATTGCGTCATGGGCATCGAGGTAAGGCTTCTGTGCCGCGCCTGTCAATCCGCGTCCGAGGTAGTCCAACATCAACGCACCCGACCAGATCATGGCGATAGGGTTAGCAATGTTCTTACCCGCGATATCTGGTGCTGAACCATGTACGGGTTCAAACAGCGAAGGAAACTTGCGATCTGGGTTGAGGTTGGCAGATGGCGCTAAGCCAATAGTGCCGGTACACGCAGGGCCGAGGTCCGACAAAATATCGCCAAACAAGTTTGATGCAACCACCACATCAAAGCGATCAGGTGTCAACACAAAGCGTGCGGACAGAATATCGATATGCTGCTTGTCGGTCGTCACGCCCGGGTATTCTTTACCAATCTCGGCGGCACGCTCATCCCAATAAGGCATGCTGATTGCAATGCCATTTGATTTAGTTGCGATGGTCAGGTGTTTGCGAGCGCGACGTGACGCCATTTCAAATGCAAAGCGGAGCACCCGATCGCAACCAATACGTGTGAAGATGGATTCTTGCAGAACGATTTCGCGGTCCGTGCCTTCAAACATTTTTCCGCCAACGGCGGAGTACTCGCCTTCGGTGTTTTCGCGCACAACGAAGAAGTCGATATCCCCTGCTTTGCGATTCGCAAGCGGACATGGCACGCCATCGAACAAGCGAACAGGACGCAAGTTGATGTATTGATCGAATTCGCGACGGAACTTCAGCAGCGAACCGTACAACGATGTGTGATCCGGCACGATCGCAGGCCAACCCACTGCGCCAAAATAGATCGCATCGCAATCTTGCAGATGCGACTTCCAATCATCAGGCATCATTTGTCCGGTCTTGGCGTAGTAGTCGCAAGAGGCCCATTCAAAGTGACGGTACTCAAGGTTCAAGCCGAACTTGTCAGCCGCGGTCTTTAGGACTTTAAGTCCCTCAGGCATTACTTCCTTACCAATACCATCACCGGGCAGTACTGCGATACGAAATGGGCGGGTCATGCGCATATCCTCTTGTTTAAAACGTAGTGAATAAGATAGCGCGATGTTAACCGTTTCCCTGGGTTTTGCTGAGCCGAGTCAAAAGGAATTCTTATATTTATGGAGCACTACACCGGACAGCTTACGGGTATGCTTTAACCATCATCAAATAAGGAAAGCAAAAATGAAACTATACGGATTGCCAGGCGCCTGCTCTCTCGTGGACCACATTGCCTTGCAATGGATCGGAAAGCCTTTTGAGTATGTCGCCGTGGGCCGCGATGCGCTTAAACAAGCCCCTTTTCTTGCTGTCAGCCCAATGGGCGCGGTTCCGGCACTGGATGATGCCGGTTTCACGCTGACACAAAACTGCGCAATTCTCGAATACCTTGCTGAAAAGAATCCAGAGGCAAAATTGCTCGGTGGCGACTCGCTCAAAGCGCGCTCGGAAGCACGACGTTGGCTCGCCTTCTGCAACTCTGATATCCACAAGACCTACAGCATGATTTTTGGTGCTGCTAGGTTGCTTAACGATACGACGGCGCAGACCGAACTGAGCAATAACGCTTCTCAACGCGTTCGCGATATGTACGCCATTATCGATAAGCACCTTGCGGGGCGCGAATGGTTGTCGGATGGGCGCTCTGTTGCCGATGCGTACTTGTATGTCACGCTTCGGTGGGCAAGCGCTAAGAAAATCGATATCTCCGACATGCTGAACTTGCAAGCGCATTTCAAGCGCATGTCTGCTGATCCAGCTGTAAAAGCGGCGTTGGCTGCTGAGGGAATGAAGTAATACGATGCAATAAAGGACGCTTGAGGCGTCCTTTATTTTTTACAGTTTGAGGGGCCTAAGGCATCTTGCGCTGCACGATCGAGGCTAATGTTGAGTTCGTTCACCGTTTTAGCGGTGTAGACCTTGCCCCCTGTTATTGCGGCGACACAGGCGGCCGCGCCGGTACCACCAATATCCACGACATTGATCTTGAGATGAGGCTTGGCTTTCTTGAGTTGCTGCGCAACATAACAAGGATCACCGTTACAGGATTCTGCGCCATCCGAAACCAACAATATCGTTGCCTCTCGGGTCACACCATCCACCAATTGTCCGGCTTCATATAAGCCATCGCCCAAGGGTGTGCCTCCTTTCGGGGTCAATTGAGATAATCGATTGATCAACTGGCCACTCTGCCCTGCAGCAAAACGCCCCATGTTTGTCGCAGTCGGACAGTTCTCTGCGACGACAAGTCCGGTACGCACATCACGTGGCAAGCGTCTCACGACATTAATCGTTGCCTGGCGTGCAATCGAAATCCGCGTCGGGTCTGCGGTGAGTCGCTCATACCGAGCCATCTCAGAGTCTGTTGGGCGATAGCCTGGGCGACTGGCGCGTTGTTTGAGTTGTCCGAGCCATTTCTCATCCTCTGGCGTCGCTTCGATGTTCAGCGCCATCGAGCCAGATGCATCGAACATGACCACCATCTCTGGTGCGAGCTCAGGAGGACGATCGCTTGGACAAAGATTCTTTGCATTATCGATGGTTGCAGGCGGCTTCACCACGGGCTTCGGTGAAGGCGCAGGTGGTGGTGGCGGAGGCGGAGCCGGAGGCTCCGGAGGTTCGGGTTTTACTGGTTCGGCAGGAGGTTCCTCGACAGGCGAATCGAGTAGCTTTGGTTGCGGCTCGGGCTCGGGTTCGGGAATTGGCTCCGGGGTCGGCTTCGCAGCGGGAGGCGTCACGGGTTCGGGCGCCTGCGGTGTTGCATTCGGACTCTGCGCGGGGCTCTCAGAGGGCGAAACCGGAGCCTGAGGCGGACTCTGCGGGGGGTGTCTGAACGAAATCGGACAGAACAACCACCACAACAAAAACAAAGCGAGTAATACACCGAGCGCCCCAATCATCCACGGCAATAAGCGATGACCTTGATTGGACGTTGTTGCGGGCAGGACTGGACGAATCAAGGCCGGACGCTTAACTTTGGAGGCAATCGCACTATCCCAAAACAAAAGGATTGGCTGGCCACCGACGCTATAGACCGCTTCAATAGGTGGTGGCTGACTGGCATCGCGTAGCAGAGCGATCAGGGATGGATCTGAGTTTGGAATACTTGCTAGTGCGACGGCGTGCGCGCGAATGGCATCAAGCCGCAGAAAAATTTGCGCGTCAAGTTCCTTCTGCTTGGTCGCACTAAGAGACGTGTAGGCAACCGGTTGCCCTTCTACGGGGCTCGACCAAATGACTTGCCCGCTTGGCTCAGTGACAGGCTTGGCATACAGCGCGACAACGCTAGGAGGAACGGAGCGCCCAAGTCCTTGAACGAGACGATCGTGCAACGTTTCGAGGCCAGCAACACTGCTGGGCTCGAAACGTCGTTGCGCGATCCGATTCACAGGCTTACTGAGTCAGTATGGACGACTGCCGTTGAAGCTTATCAATCTCCTGCTGCACAGCGGTCACTCTGTTCTGAAGTTCTTGAGCATTAGCCGCCGAAGCGTTCACGGGCGTCGCATTCAGTTGATTGAGTCTGGCGGTCGCCTCGCGAATCTGTGCGCTGAGCGCCTCGTTACCAGGGTTGGTCGCCCTCACCTGTTGCAGATAGTTATTCACGCTGCGATTGATCGCCGAGATCTGGTTGCGGCGGGCGGTAGCGTCAGCCTTGCTCAGTTCATTCTTCTTTTCTAAGGCTGCGAGCGCTTCACGCAACGCTGCGTTGGTTTTCCGCGCCTCAGCGAGCTGCGCTTCTTTGTCCTTCGCCCGCGCATCGTAGGAGCCAGAGAAGTCACAATTCATTTTTGTGAGTAAACCAGCGTCCCGCAAAGCACGCGGATCACAGCCTGCTTTGTCAACGGCACAACCGGAGAGTACAAGCGCTGCCGCGGCAACGGGGATTAAACGTATTATCCGCTTCATTCGCTTAGCCCTCGACTTTTATTGAGGAACTCAACGCATACGCAGCGTCAAGCTCTCGCTTCATCGAGTCTCGGGTACGACTTAGCTGAGCAAGCTCCACTTGCAGTTTTCTGGTGTTCACACCGCTCGCCCGCTCTTTTTCAATGATTTCCTGATAACCGTCGACCCGTGCATTGATGTCGGCGAGTTCCTTTTCAAGGTAAGCCTTGTTAGCCTTAATCCGATCAAGCTCTTGTTTCGCCTTACGCTGATCGATCTGGCGGCTCGCGACCTGGCGCTGTAACTGTTGCAGAGTTTGCTGATTCTCACGCAAGACGACGTTGATGTTCTGAATACGCGTTTGGAGTTTCTTGTTGTCGCTCTGCACATCTTCAATGAACGAGTCGATACGTTGCTCGTTATTCGCATACTTTGCGCGTCGAGAATCGAGCAGGTAGTTCGCACCGGCGCCCACACCACATCCTGCCACAGCCGCGATTGCCATACAGGCGGCCTTGTTGCCAGAGTTACTCACCGCGCACGCTAAGGCTCCCGCGAGAGCGCCGGCAGCACACGCTTGCAGCCCTGACTTGCTAAAAAACTTCGCATCTTCACCGCTTGTCAGTCGAGGATCGACATCGCCGCCACCCATGTTTTGACAGCCAGCTAAAAATACCGAAGTAATCAGTGCGACGATCGCAATGCCAAGACGGCGGGGAAAAATATTCAACATGCCAAGCGCTCCATTAATTATTGATAACAGTCTTACAGGTGGTTAGCCAGTGATCCTGTCGGATTTTCTTGTCCTTGATGTACTCAGAAAGATGACTGACATAGGTGTCTAGATATCTATCGAGATTGTTACTCTTTCTTGCAAGCAATTGCTGCTTTTTTGCTTTCGCCTCAGGCTCAATCATTGCCATAGTGTAAATCGTTCCGGCTTCGACCAGCGTGTCAGAGTATAAATTTAACGCAAGATCTAGAGCGGGTTTGCGCCCATCTAAGTTTCGCTTCATGGCTTTGCATCGATTCTGCTCCGATTCGCCCAGTGAATCGGATTTCCCACATTCCTCCTGAAAGTTCTTATTTAGCGCGTCAAAAAACCGCCCCTCTCTATTCGCCAGCACGCACATGAACGCCCCTTGTTGCAGAGCGGAGCGAATCGCAACGCCCCGTTGTTCATCTCGTGTTTGATTGCTTGCCCTTAACTCAGTGCGCAGCGCCTCAAGCTCTTTCTTCAGTTTGTCATCTTTAAGGCCCGTCATCAGGCTAGATAGACGATCTAAGGTACTTGTGCCTCCCGCGGGTGCTCCCGCTGCAGGATTCGCCGCTGCGAGCGTGCTGGGGGCTGTGCCAAGCAAGGCCCAATCCTGTTCAATCTGTTTGCTGCGCTGTATCGACGTTAAGGCCGGAGCAACCATCGCGAGACGGAATCCGCTGGTGCGGGGGCGGTTCGCGTCGCTCGTTTGGTAGTACAGCTGTTCTTGCCGCCACGCGGTTCTAATGTCTGTTTCCGGCGTCAAATAGTTCGCGCCCCTCACAATAAAGCCGCCTGCTTGTCCATGAAAGCGATCAAGCTTATTTAAACGAAAGGGTTCGAACATCATCTCGTCGGCGTTACCGAGCATGTCGTGCAAGCCTAAGGGATTGGGTGCCAGCAAACCAACGAGTTGGAGCTTGCCATTGGCTGACTGTGATCCAGCAAACCAGACGTGCTTATTGACCCCGTCTGCCATCGGGTACCGAGCTTCGCGAAACTCAGTGCTGCCCACAGTGTTGCCCCCGCGC
>CAIUZV010000069.1 GCA_903903735.1 uncultured beta proteobacterium
GCCAGAATCTTGTCGTGATACAGACGGCGAATTTTACGTGCCGTGCCTTTGATGATGATGTTGCCAAGCGTGACCTGGCCATCGCCACCCAATGCCACTTGGTTGCCGCGTCGCACGCAAACGATGGTGGTGCCGTGAAATTGTTCCATATACACACTCTAGAGAGAACAAGGGCACACTCTAGATGATTGGAGTGTGCCCAGTTGGCGATGATTCGTAAAAGCGGAAACTAAACGCTGACGTTTAATCCCCGAACATCTTTTGACGCATTTCGCGGCGCTCTTGGGCTTCAAGTGAGAGCGTGGCGGTTGGACGGGCTAACAAACGACGCAGACCAATGGGCTCACCGGTTTCGTCGCACCAGCCATATTCCCCGGCGTCGATACGTGCAATGGACTGCTGTACTTTCTTGAGTAGTTTGCGCTCGCGGTCGCGGGTGCGTAACTCAAGCGCATGCTCTTCTTCGATCGTAGCGCGGTCAGCGGGATCGGGGACGAACTGTGTTTCCCGCAGATGTTCGGTCGTGGCGCCCGCATTGCTTAGGATTTCTTGTTCGAGTTGGCGCAGGCGGTCACGGAAGAAACCAAGCTGACGCTCGCTCATGTATTCCGATTCGGGCATGCGCAGCAGTTCGCTTTCTGTCGGGAGATTGTTCTCAGACAAATCGCCAGCGTTGAAAGGCTTTTTCTTGGCCGCTTTTGTTTCGACAGCGGGCGCTACTTTGACAGGAGCGGACTTGACAGCCACTTTGGCTGCAGGCTTTGCCGGTGTTTTCGCGGCAGGAGCTTTGGGAGCGGGCTGTTTGGCGGCGACAGCACTCTTGACGGGTGCGGACGGCTTTTTCGTCATGGCTGCTTTGGTGGGGGCGGCGGCTTTGCTTGCGCTTGCCTTGCCTGCTACGGGTTTTGCTGCCTTGGTTGCCATAAAGGACTCCATAAAATAAATTCTGCGCGCAGGCGCAGAGGTACTACTTAGCTAGGCACTGCTCCAGACCTTTGGTAAAGATCTCCTGGGGCAGCTTGAGTCCGATGAAAACCATTTTGGTGGATTTCTTCTCGTTAGCGAGCCAGGCTTTACCGGGCTCGGCACCCATCAACATGTGCACGCCTTGAAACAGCATGCGCTTGTTGATGCCTTTCATGTACAAAATACCTTTGTAACGCAGCAGATCGGGGCCATAGACTTGCACCACACCGCCTAAAAACTCTTCTAAACGCTCGGGGTCGAAAGGCTTGTCTGACTTGAATACAAAGGCGCCAATGGAGTCATCATGCGCAGGTTTGGGGTGATGATGATCAGGGTGGGTGCAGTTCGCGTGATCATGGTCATGGTCATGATGATGATCGTGCGCATGGTGGTGATCGTGATCATGATCGTGGTCATGATCATGTGCGGCATCTGGATGTTCGTCGGCCAGAAACTGGGGGTCGATATCCAGAATCGTATTGAGGTTAAAGCCGCTGATGTCCAGAATTTGCTTGAGATCTGTTTCACCGAAATTGACGACTTCAATGGAAGCGCGCGGGTTCATATGCACAATGCGACGGCGCAGAGCCGCAAAGTCGGCATCCGAGACTAGATCTTTTTTGGAGACGAGGATGCGATCGGCAAAGCCGACCTGTTTTTGCGCTTCTTCCTGTACGTCCAGCGTTTCCATACCGTGTTTAGCGTCAACGATTGTGACCACTGCATCCAGGCGGTAGTACTCAGCGATATCGTCGTCCATGAAAAAGGTCTGGCAGACAGGGCCTGGGTTGGCCATGCCAGTCGTTTCAATAATGACGCGCTCAAAGTTCAGATCACCCGCTTGGCGACGTTTGCGTAGATCGTTTAGCGTACGCATTAAGTCGCCGCGTACCGTGCAGCACACGCATCCGTTCGATAGCTCAACGATCTCTTCGTCCTGATCTTGGACGAGCAAGTCGTTGTCGATGCTTTCTGGTCCGAACTCATTCTCGATCACAGCGATGCGCTTGCCGTGATATTCGGTCAGGATGCGTTTGAGGAGTGTCGTTTTACCTGCACCGAGAAAGCCGGTGAGGATTGTGACGGGGACCATTTTGTCCAGACTGCTTGGGGAATTCATGAGCGGATTAACTTCAAAAACGGAAAGGGTGCATCAGGCACCGGACCAAGCCTAGACTTCAAGGCAAGGCGGGATTACAGCACAGCCCACGCCAAGGGGCAAACATTCTAGACTGGGGGTTTATACCCCCAGTTGGCAAAAATACTTAGTGTGTTGAGCTTAGCAGACGCAAATTGCAACACCCTGACAAATGGGGGTGCTTTCGGCAATTTCAATAGGAAAGTTTATTTTAGCTAAATTAACGATTATTTAGCTTTTGCGACCAGCACGGGGGTGGGCGGAATCATACGCGCGCGCTAGATGCTGAAAATCTAGCTTTGTATACAGCTGGGTGGTGGAAATGTTGGCGTGACCAAGCATTTCTTGTACTGCACGCAAATCCTGGGCAGATTGCAACACGTGGCTCGCAAAGCTGTGACGCAGGACGTGCGGGTGTACATGGGTAGGCAAACCGGCTAGGAGCGCCAGGCGGGTGAGTTGGGATTGCACAACACGAGGGCTGATCCGTCGTCCGCGCGCCCCTAAAAAGAGCGCCGTGGCGTCGGCGTCGAGGGCTTGCGATAGGGCGAGCGCAGGACGTGCCTCGAGCCATTGCGTCAAACTCGTTTTTGCCTGCGCACCAATCGGCACGGAGCGGCGCTTGCCGCCTTTGCCCAGAACGTGAACCTCTTGTTCGAGTAGATCAATCCAGCCCGCCGAGGTGTATTCCTTGGCTTGGGTGTATTGCAGGTCAAGGCTCACGAGTTCACTGAGCCGCAGGCCGCTCGAATAGAAGAGCTCAAACATGGCCCGATCGCGCAGACCGACTGGGTCGGTGCGTGTGGTCAGAACGGTGGCGTCCAGCAGGGCCTGGGTCTGATCGACAGAGAGCGCTTTGGGTAGGCTGCGCTTGATCTTTGGCGCGCGCACATCGGCTGCGGGGTTAGTCGGCATCTTCGCTTGCGGAGCCCACCATTTGAAAAAACCGCGCCAAGCAGCCAGCATGCGAGCAAGGCTTCGAGGGCTATGGCCTTGCGCGTGCAGGCGTCCTAGATAGTGCCGAATGTTGCCATTGACGACTTGCTCGAGTGGCTTGTCCTCATGGAGTCTGACAAGCTGGTGCAGGTCACGGCGGTAGGCCGCAAGCGTATGGACAGAATAACGTCGGTTGCGCTCCAGGTGCGTCAGCCACAGAACGACGCTTTCAGGCAGCAGTGGTTCGGTGGTCTCGGACATCTTCTTTAAGCGCGGGTATTGAGTGTCGGGATCGTTGGGTCGCCAGCAGTCGCGCTGCTGTTTAAGCGCGAAAGCGCTGCGCTAGCCAGAATCCCGACGGTCAGCAGAAAAGCACGACCCATATCCGGCGCAAAACGCTCAGCGTCGTCCGAACCGAGCACGAGCATGCCAAAGGCAGGCGCGTTTGGGGCGGGACGCAGTGACAGAACGGCAAACGATGCAGGTGGAC
>CAIUZV010000070.1 GCA_903903735.1 uncultured beta proteobacterium
CGGGTGGGCATCGTAAACGTGCTCAATGGAACTGGTGAGCGAAACCGACCAGACAGCCAGTCAAACCCAGCAAGGTAAGCTTGACGCTCTGACCAGTCCCGCCCAGCCCTTAACTCTCGCGCAGAAAAGAGGACGCTATCTTTGTCTACATAGGGACGAAAAGATTCGTCCCCGATCTCGGGGGCTGAGTTATGAATGGCGCGCAAAGCCAGACTCGCTTTAACGGTCTCAGCGGCACGATCAACCACGATGTTGATGTTGTAATCACGCGCTCCAGATAGCCCGGCATTTTTGACAATATAAAGTTTCATGCCTATGCCCCTTAGCAGCAGCCGCAGCAGTTGCCACAACAAGCGCAGTTGCAGTTAGTACGGCAGTTGAAGGCTCCACAGTTGCAGTTGCGGTAGTTTCGGCGGTACTCGCCGCCGCCAATTTCATCGGCACTCAGGTAATAAGCGTCGTAGTTAAAGCCCACTGAAACAGCGTTATTGGCGTAGGTGGTTCCCCCAGCGCCGTCATAGGAGCCGCTGTTGTGCCAAGCCGTCTGCCCAATAAGCGTGTACCAAGTCCACCAGTTACCGTTAGGGGGAGTCCAATATGGATTTCCTTGACAATTCCCATTGGGGACGTAGCCGTTGCAATTGCTGGCCAAGTCGTCGTAGTACTGATTACTACGGTTCATCTCCCCTAAGTCTTGACCATCCGACATCTTGTAGCCGGTGTCACGGGCGTTGTCGCCGGGGCGAGAAGACCGAATGTTCGCGCTGTTGGACATGACGAGATTTCCCGTCATCGTGTCGCCCGTCTTCGCAACCCGACTTGATAGGTCGATGTTGACCGTCGCATTTCCTGCTGCGTCAGGACCGGCTCCGTTTACTGACCTCACAAACGCGGCTGAGTCGTAGCCATCCAACTTGTCGGCGTCAGCGGCTTTGGCAGTAATTCCAAGGTACGTTGTGTTGTGATTGTGCGTGGACGAAGCAAATGCACTCGCTTGCTGACCATCGAGTAAGTCAGCATCCAAACCAGTTCCAGCACCATCAACGGTAAGAAGCTTTGCCAAGACATCGGCAGCGGTATAGGAAGCGGCATTGAGCTTGGCCGCAAACTGGGAATCGATCCCACTGGACAAGTCCAAGATGAAGCGCCAGTTATCGGGGTTGGTTCCGATCAACTGATAGAGCTTCAATTGATCTGTGCGGTAGCAAAGCATCCCGACTTGCTGATTTGTAGTCGGAAAAGTTGTGCCGCTATTGCAAGAAATTCCAGTCTTGTCATTATTCAAAATCTCAATGAGCGAATCTGAAAGCGAGCGCGACGACGGAATGTCGGTAAAGTTTTGCATTTAGTACCCCTGTGCAATCCAAGTGAAGGAACCGGCAACCCGAGTGCCGGACGTGTTTTCCAGAACAGCGGTAAAGCCGCCTGTTGTGATGGAGCCAACTAGCCGCGCTATTGCCACGACCGTTCCGCCCTTGTGGGTCATAGTGACTTCGGGAGGAATCCGAAAGGTTCGTGTGAAAGTGATTGCGACACCAGAAGCTGCGTCGGTAATCTGAGCTGTACCCCGATCAAAGATGTCGGGCACATCCACCGTTACCCTCAGGGCATCAATAAAGCCACGGTCTGAATTTCTTGAGTTCAAAATTGCTCTGAATAGAGCGCGTCGGTAGGTGTAGTCACCCTGAATAAAATCCCGAAAGTCGGTGTAGCCCGGTGGATGTCCAGACTGAACGATGGCCGCAAAGTCATCTGAAGTAATCTCACCGCTTGCAACGATCATGTCGCTGATCACACCATTGGCGTGCCTGCGGTACTGCTCGGCAAGAAGTAGTGCCTCTCGAGTTGTCAGCCTTAAAGCTTTTCGCAGTGCATCTGATACACCAAAACCATCAGTGAGGTTGCGCCGGTATGCCACCGCTCTGCCCAGTGCTTCGCCAATGGCCACGGCCTCAGCAACCCGTTTGATCGTTTGGCGCGCCATCTTGTCGGACGTGCCAAAGGATTCAACGAGTGGCTTTCTTACCTGCTTAGCGCCTAAATCGCTTACGCCAAGGCCTTCGCTCACTCGCAAGACAAAAGCAATGAGGTCTGTGTAGGTTTCAGCAAACGCAATCGCCTCTGCAACCTGCTTTGTGATGACCCGATCCAAGTCGTCGCCTAGTCCAAAGCTTTCGGACCTGTTTTTTACGATTAGCTTTTGAAGGGATTCAGAGATGGGCATCAATTCAGCTAGGCGCTTTACGCTGTTTTGCCGAAGTGATTCAGACCATGTGACGCTTTCGCCAGTATTTTTTGTCAGTGCTCGCGTAAGGTAGTCAGCAGCCTGGAATGACTCTGCCGCTTGTTTTTTGTTGCCTTTCGCGACGCCTTCTGCAAAGGCCATCGATTCAACCCAGCGCAAAACAAAAGCGATGAGGTCCGAGTAGGTTTCAGAGAACCCAACCGCCTCAGATTCACGCAGGGTGAATATATTTTTCCGCCCTTCTGAAATTGAAAGGCTCTCACCCGAACGCTTTGTCCAGCTTCGCGATCCAGCTTCGATGAAGGCAAGCGTTGCGGCTACAGCAATGCTATAGACCGCAGGATAGGCTGCTGTCCAGCTTTTCCCTGCGCTGGCACTCGACCATGTGAATCCGGCAGATGCCCAGGTGTAGCGAGATCCCTGGGTTTCAGTAACCGTCACCGTTTCGGGCATGACGATCAGCTCATCGTGAAGGTAAAAACGGCGGTCAGGCTGTCATCAGCACCTTTATTGACCACAGGGAACACCACTCGATCA
>CAIUZV010000071.1 GCA_903903735.1 uncultured beta proteobacterium
CACACCGCTTGGATATTCCCCACCCCCTGACGCAGGAACCTCTAGCCCTGGTCGCGCCGCTCCCTGCGGCCTGCGCAGCAATCTTGCAAAAGTTGGAGCAGCAATGAAACCTTATTCGGTCATTGTGTTTGATTGGGACGGTACGCTAATGGATTCAACGCACAGCATTGTGTCGGCGATTCAGGGTGCATGTCGTGATCTCGAACTCAACGTCCCCACAGCGGCCGAGGCGGCTTGGGTCATTGGCTTATCCTTAGAGCCCGCGCTGCGTCGCGCGGTACCTGATCTGACTAAGTCGCTAGAGCCCTTGTTTCTCGAGCGCTATCGCCATCATTACCTTTCGCGCGATACACAGTTAAAGCTTTTTGATGGCGTGCCTGAGATGCTGACCGAGTTGCAGGCGGCGGGTGCTCGCTTGGCTGTGGCAACGGGTAAGAGCCGCGTTGGTTTGAATCGCGCCCTCACGGCGACCTCGCTGCATGCCGCGTTTGAAGCGACGCGAACGGCTGATGAGACCTTTGGCAAACCGCATCCTGGCATGTTGTTTGAGTTGATGGATGAGATGGTTGTTGAGCCGCATCGGGTTGTCATGGTGGGTGATACCTCTCATGATTTGCAGATGGCGGCGAATGCTGGTGTGAACGGCCTCGGGGTCTCCTACGGTGCGCATCCCGCCGATGAGCTACGCGCCTGTCCCCATCATGCAATCGTCCCAAATGTCTCTAGCCTGAAAGAATATTTGCTTGAGCGCGTGTAAGGATTCGACCGTTTACTGGTCAATCCTGCGGTGCTGAAGGGTTATTCTCTTCTGGTGCGCGTTGAATTATCTAAATTGCGTGATAATCCTGATCATCAATGATTCGCGCTGCAGCTAATGCTTAGGCGCACCCAATCTTTTTCGGAGGCCGTTATGTCGAGCTACCGTTTCCCCCGTATTCGTTCTACAGAAATCACGCCAGAAGAAGTCTGGCAGAGCCGCAGGCATTGGATGAAGGCGACTGGCGCCACGCTCGCGACGGGCGCCTTAGGTGGTTGGTCAGCGTTGGCGAGTGCGGCTGCTTTGGCCAAGCTTGATGCGCAGCGGTCTGCAAAGTATGTGCTGATGGAGCAAGTGACGCCCGAAAAGGACGCGACCACTTACAACAACTTTTTTGAGTTCGGCACCGATAAGGCGGATCCCGCGAAGTACGCACACACGCTTCAAACAACACCGTGGAAACTGCGCGTGGAAGGTGAGTGCGCAGCACCTAAGACATTTGATCTAGACGATTTGCGAAAGCTTGCGCCACTCGAAGAGCGTCTGTATCGCATGCGCTGCGTAGAAGGTTGGTCCATGGCGATTCCTTGGATCGGCTATTCGATGTCCGAGCTGATCAAGCAAGTGCAGCCCACAGCTAACGCAAAGTTTGTGGAGTTCATTACCGATATGCAACCCAAAAACATGCCTGGCTTGCGCACCCGTTCAGTTGAGTGGCCGTATCGTGACGGACTACGGATGGACGAGGCGATGCACCCCTTAACACTGCTCACACTCGGGATGTACGGCAAAGTGTTGCCGAATCAAAATGGCGCGCCCGTGCGCATGGTCGTGCCGTGGAAGTATGGTTTCAAGTCAGTGAAGTCCATCATCACCATCCGCTTGCTTGACAAACAGCCGGTCGGAAGCTGGGAGCGCTCGCAGCCCTCAGAGTACGGCTTTTACTCGAACGTGAACCCTGAAGTCAGTCATCCTCGCTGGAGTCAGGCGACGGAGCGCCGGATTGGCGAGGACGGCGTGTTCAGTCCCAAGCGTAAAACGCTCATGCTCAATGGCTATGCCAACGAAGTGGGTTCGCTCTACACAGGTCTGGATTTACGCAAGAACTACTGAGAACAGGTTTGAAGACATTTAGCTCGC
>CAIUZV010000072.1 GCA_903903735.1 uncultured beta proteobacterium
AGTGGTGGTCGACCTTCCTGCGGAGCCTAACTATGATCCCGCCTTGGTTAAAGAGGTTGAGCAGGTTTTGCAAGATGTTGCGCCCCTGACCTCGAGCTGGATCAAGTTCGCACGTTTTGCGGCCGACTACTATCAGCGGCCGTTAGGTGAGGTGATCTTGCCCGCCTTGCCCTCACCGCTTCGAAGCTTGGCGGCCTACCAAGGCAAGCGTGCCGCTGGGGGGCCGGTCGCTCGGCTGGATAAGCGTCGTAGAGCTGCTCAGACTGAGGTCTCTCAACGCGCTGTGCCAACGCTGAACGTCGGACAACAGGCAGCGATTGATGCCATAGGAACCTCCGAAGGTTTCAAGGCCTTCCTATTGTTTGGCGTGACGGGTAGTGGCAAGACAGAGGTGTATTTGCATGCCGCGGCTCAAACACTGGCGCGCGGTAAGCGTGTGCTGATGTTGGTGCCAGAAATAAATCTGACGCCACAGTTTGAACAGTCGTTGCGCGCGCGTCTTGAGCCCGTTGCGGGACCTGACGGGGTGACGGTCTTGCACAGTGCCTTGTCGGATGGTGAGCGCTTGCGCGCCTGGCTAAGCGTGCAACGTGGACAGGCGCGCATTGTGTTGGGGACAAGACTGTCTATTTTTGCTCCGATCGATGACTTGGGTTTGCTTGTGGTGGATGAGGAGCATGACGCCTCCTACAAGCAACAAGATGGCTTGCGCTACTCTGCTCGAGACTTGGCGGTTTGGCGCGCGCACGATCTAAGCATACCGATCGTGCTGGGCTCGGCGACCCCGTCACTTGAAAGCTGGGTCAATGCACAAAAAAAACATTACCAACGCCTAGATCTGCCGGACCGAGCGCGTGAGGTAACGATGCCGACCGTGCGTCTGGTGGACACACGCCGTCTCCCAATGGAGCACGGGCTGTCCCCTCACTTGATCACTGCAATGCGTGAGCGGTTGGCAAACAAAGAGCAGGTGCTGATTTTTTTAAATCGGCGTGGCTATGCGCCCGCCTTGCACTGCAAGTCGTGTGGCTGGGTGAGTCAATGCCCGCGCTGCACGACCTTTACGGTATTGCATCGTGCACAGCAGGGGCGCCATCAACTGCACTGCCATCACTGTGGCTTTCAACAGCGTGTTCCCAACGCTTGTCCAGACTGTGGCGATCAAGACATGCAGCCAATGGGTCGCGGCACGCAGCGAATTGAAGAGCATCTTGCTGAACTATTTCCAGAGGCGCGCGTGCTACGGATTGATGCAGACAGTACGCGCAAAAAGGGAAGTGCACAGGCATTGTTTGCGAGTGTGCACGCGGGCGAAGTCGATATTTTGGTCGGGACGCAAATGGTTGCCAAAGGGCACGACTTCGCTAATTTAGGCCTCGTAGGAGTTTTAAACGCGGATGCGATGTTGTTTTCGCAAGATTTCCGAGCCCCTGAGCGACTCTTTGCTCAGTTGATGCAGGTCGCAGGGCGCGCTGGGCGGCATGCGGGTCATGGAGAGGTGATTGTGCAAACGGGGTACCCCGAACAGGCGGTCTACCAGGCATTGCTAAAGCATGACTACACAGGATTTGCGCAACACACGATCCGTTAACGTGAGGCCGCTTGTTTGCCACCGTTTTCTCATCAAGCGCTGCTTAGCGCTGAGGCGCGTGAACTCAACACCGCATTGGACTTCCTAAGTGCTGCGCGAGAGATTGCCACGACGTTGTCTGCGCAGCTGGGTAGCGCTGAGCTCATCACCTTGTATGATCCAGTACCGCTACGCATCGTACGTGTCGATAACATGTGCCGAGCACAATTGCTTGTTGAGAGCACTCACCGCCCATCCATGCAACAGTTGCTTCGACATTGGATGCTCGCACTGAATCAAGATCCCGAGACTCGACGCATCAATTGGCAACTAGAAGTAGATCCGCTGGAAATTTAGTTTATCTCGATGTCAAAATTTGAAACTACCGGCTTGAATCCGTCGCAACGCGAGGGCGTCTTGTATCTGGATGGCCCTTGCCTTGTCCTTGCGGGAGCCGGATCAGGCAAGACGCGTGTGATTACGCAAAAAATCGCCTATTTATTGCGCGAGTGTGGCTACGCTGGACGTAATGTTGTTGCGCTGACTTTCACGAACAAAGCTGCCCGTGAAATGGAGGATCGCGTCAAGCTATTGGTCGATCCATCGTTAGCCAAAGGCCTGACGATCAGTACGTTTCATTCATTAGGCGTACGCATTTTGCGGGAAGAGGCGCGATTCGCAGGCTTGAAACCCCAGTTTTCTATTTTTGATTCTGACGATGCCATGGCGATCATTCAGGATCTGTTGGCAACAACTGATCGTGGTCGCTTGCGTTCGCTGCAACAAACCATATCGCTCTGGAAAAATGGGTTAATCGATCCGGATGCTGCGGCGAATGTTGCCGCCACGGCGAGCGAGGTCGAAGCAGCAAAGGTGTACCGCAGCTATAACGCAACGCTCGCCGCATACCAGGCGGTTGATTTTGATGACTTGATTGCGCTTCCCGCCAAGATCTTCGAGCAGCACCCAGAGGTGCGAGAGCGCTGGCAACAGCGAGTTCGCTATCTACTCGTAGATGAATATCAAGATACCAACGTTTGTCAGTATCGTCTCGTGCAATGGTTAACGGGTGTGCGTGCGATGTTCACGGCTGTCGGCGACGATGATCAGGCGATCTATGCTTGGCGTGGTGCGACGATTGAGAATTTGGCCAAACTGACGACAGATTATCCTCAAATTCGTTTGATCAAACTTGAGCAAAACTATCGCTCTAGTCAATGCATTTTGGCAGCAGCCAATCACGTGATCGCTAAGAATCCCAAACTGTTTGAAAAGAAGCTGTGGTCTGAGCATGGAATGGGTGACGCCATAAGCGTGACGGCGATGGCGAGCGATGAGGTCGAGGCTGAAAATGTCGCCATGAAAATCTCTGCAGCGCGCTTTGAGAAACGCGCCTCCTGGAAAGACTTTGCGGTGTTATATCGCGGAAATCATCAGGCGCGAATCGTTGAACAGGCGATGCGGAATCTACATATCCCGTACACAATTTCTGGGGGCCAGAGTTTTTTTGACAAAGCAGAAGTGAGGGATGTTTTAGCTTATCTGCGTTTGGTTGCCAACGAGGACGATGACCCCGCCTTCATCCGTGCGGCGACAACGCCCAAGCGGGGGATCGGGCAGGCAACACTACAAACCTTAGGTCAGTATGCCGGTGAGCGTCAGATTTCCTTGTTTGAGGCGCTCTTTGAGCAGGGTATCGAAACGAGCCTCGCCACACGTCAGTTAGAGCCCTTACGTACGTTTGGTGACTTTATTAATCGGATTCGTTTTCGAGCTGGCCGAGGCGAAACAGGAGCGCCAGTGCCGGCGGCTGAACCGGCCGGTGTCATTCTGGATGATTTGCTCAGCGCGATTCAATACGAACGGTATTTGTATGACACCTCAGACGAAAAAGCAGCGCAATCGCGTTGGCAGAATGTCCTGGAGTTAGTCGGTTGGCTCAAGCGCAAGGCTGATGCGGACGCAATGGGCTTATTAGACCTTGTGCAGCATGTTGCATTAGTGACAATGCTTGAGCGTGGAGACGAGCAAGAGCCAGATGCCGTGAAGCTTTCAACGCTGCATGCATCGAAAGGTTTAGAGTATCCCCATGTGTATTTGCTCGGGGTGGAAGAAGGCTTGTTGCCCCATCTGGGACGAGATGATGAAGATGTCGACCCGACAAAAGTAGCTGATGCGCTAGCCTCGCGTATTCAAGAGGAGCGCCGCTTGATGTATGTGGGAATTACGCGGGCGCAGCGTAGTTTGCACTTAAGTTGGTGTCAAAAGCGACGACGCGCACGCGAGGATCTTGTGCGCGAGCCGTCACGCTTTATCGAAGAGATGGGTTTGTCTGCGGCCGAATTGCAATTACAGCCTGACACCATGAGTCCGAAGAATCGTCTAGACATGCTGCGGGCGATGTTGAATAAAACAAGTTAACGGCCAGATACAGCACGGGTTGTTTATTCAATATCGGCGAGGGTTCTGCGCCAAAACTCTAGACGACGAGGTAGCGCAGAGACAAACACATGCTCACGTAAAGTGTGCGCACCGTCACCTTCTGCGCCCAAGCCATCGATAGAGGGACAACCCACCGCTGCGGTGAAGTTGGCATCGCTGCCGCCCCCGGAGACGGGCGCCTCTTCAAGCTCGAAACCACAAGGTGTTGCGTATTGTTTGAGTCTTTGTAACAACTGATCGGCCTTGGGTGATTTCACCATGGGAGGGCGATTGAGCTCAACATCAATGGTCAGCGTGACATCGGGATCGTGTGGTTGTAGTGCCTGTATGCGCGCCACGATTTCTTCCCCGGCTGCTTCATTGGGGATACGAAAATCGACCATGACTTCACAGTGTGATGGAACGGTGTTTGTAACGGTTCCGCCGCTGATTGTGCCAACGCTGACAGTGATGCCGCGGGCGTAGTCCGTCATGGCTTCAAGCGCAAGAATTTGATGCGCCATTTCACGAATGGCGCTACGACCTTTTTCGTGTGCCATTCCTGCGTGAGAAGGTTTGCCAGTACAAATAAGTTTGAGCATGCCAGTGCCTTTGCGGCCCGTGACACAGCGTCCACCATTTGGGCGTGCGGGTTCCGGCACCAGCGCATAACGCGCTTTCTTGGCGAAATCCTCGATGTACGTGCGCGAAGCGTGGCTGCCGACTTCTTCATCAGGAACAAGCAGGAAGTCCACTGGCAGCTTGGTGGAGTTGGGTGTTGCGAACTCGCCGAGCGCCGTGAGCGCTAAGAACGCGCCTCCTTTCATATCGAAGGCGCCAGGGCCGTAAAGCTTGTCATCCTCAATGCGGCAAGGGTTGGTCTTGAGTGTGCCAATTGGATGTACAGAATCAATATGCGCTAACAAAAGCAGACCGGTGCGTGTATCGCCTGGTGCGCGATTCGTTGCGACGATCATTGGCAGTTTCGTTTCGCCGATCTCGCTGAGCGTGACTCGTAAACCGGCGGCACGGGCCTTGGTGACAACGATTTGTGCCATGCGGTGCACGGCGGCGGGATCGTTCGATGGTGATTCGCATTCGATCCACGTGCGCAGCTCTTGGGCAAGGCTTTGTGCCAACGTGTCGTTGGAGTTTTTGTCCAAGGTAGC
>CAIUZV010000073.1 GCA_903903735.1 uncultured beta proteobacterium
CACACTGCATTTTGGTTTGTTATATCCTGAGCGCGCGCTCTCGCTTTGCGTAGCAGGATGCGGCTACGGTGCTGAACTTGAGATTCGAAATCAGTTCCGCGAAGAGGCAGAGGCCAGCGCAAACATGCTGCTTAAAGAAGGAATGAAAGCCTTTGTTGACAAGTACGCCTATGGTCCAACGCGTCTATCGTTTGAGCGCGCAGACCCCAATGGATTTGCCGAGTTCAAAGAGCAGTTCTATGGCCACTCTGCGCTGGGCTCAGCCAACACGCAGCTCGGTGTGCAACGCGAACGCCCTTCGCTCTACACACTCACCGAAAGACTACAAAAACTCACCGTCCCCACATTGATTTTGAACGGCGATGAAGACTGGCCATGCTTGCGTCCAGGCATCATGCTCAAGGAAACGATTCCGTCGGCCGCCCTGTGTATCATGCCCAACTGTGGTCATACCCTCAACATCGAAGATCCGGTCAACTTCAACCGCATCGTCGGTGACTTCATCAGTCAGGCCAGCAGCGGTCGCTGGCCGATGCGTGATCCACGTGCCATGGTCAAGTCGATCACGGGGATGAAAACCTAGGCGGTAAGTCCCACGGACAAGCCACCGCATACATACAACAACTGCCCGGTGATAAAGCCCGCCTTCTTATCCAGAAACATGCGCACAGCGTGCGCAATTTCGGCGGGCTCACCAAAGCGTCCTACCGGCACAGACTCCATAATTTTCTTTGTCTGAGGCAGTTCAGGTGGATTGCTCGCCAAAAACAGCTCCGTTGCAACAGGGCCAGGTGCAATCGCATTGACGGTGATGCCGTGCGGCGCGGTCTCAAGCGCCCACGTGCGCGTCATCCCTGCAAGCCCAGCTTTCGTGCCACCGTACACCGTGCGGCCCACCTTACCCAAGCCCGCGCGACTGCCGATATTGACGATGCGACCATATTTGTTTGCGCGCATTTTTGGCAGTACCGCTTGTGTGAGCAAAAGCGGTGCCACCATATTGAGCGTAATCATATCGTCGACGTCTTCGAGCGTAATTTCCTCGATTTTGCCAACATGAATCATGCCTGCGTTATTCACCAAATTCAGGATGTCTTTTTTTGCCGCCCAATCGAGCGCCGCTTCACGCGTACGCTTGGAGTTGCCGAGATCGACAGATTCAAAAATTTCGCCTGGTAACAACTTGGCAGGTGCCGTACGGCTAAAATTAATGACCTCATAGCCTTGGGCAATGAGGTCCTCTACGACAGCGCGCCCAATCCCGCGGCTGCCGCCCGTGACAAGTGCTGTTCCGCTCATTGTGCTGTGATCCCACGGTCTTTGATTAACTTACCCCACTTGGCACGCTCTTTGGCTTCAAAGGCAGCTAGGTCAGGTCCGAACAAGTTACCGGGCACTGCAGCCAGTCTCGCGTAGGCCTCGACCACCTTATCAGATTTCAGACCAATGCGTGCAGCTTCAATTAACTTATCCATGACAGGCTGTGGCGTACCCTTGGGTGCATAAATTGCAAACCAGGCAGTCACGTCAAAACCGGTGACACCACCTTCGGCGAAAGTCGGTAAATCAGGAGCAAGCGGCGTGCGCGCAGCCGAGGTCACGGCAATGCCGCGGATACGCGAACCGTCTTTAATCTGCGCGATAGAGCCAGGCAAATTATCAATCAATAGATCGATTTGCCCGCCAATCAGTGCAGGCATAGAGCCCGACACCCCTTTGAACGGAACATGCAGTAATTCAATGCCTGCCATCGCCTCAAAATATGCGCCGGTCAGGTGTGGTGAGGAGCCGACACCAGGCGTGCCATAACTCAGCTTCTTGTCACCAGCAGCTTTTGCCGCCTTGATGATATCGCCTAGATTTTTCCATGGCGAATTCGCGGCAACAGAAATCACGTTTGGTGTCGTTGAAACGAGTGCGATGGGGACAAGATCCGTTGCGGGATCAAATTGCATCTGGCTATACATAAACTGGTTCATCGACTGGGTGCCAATCGTACCCAGACCGATGGTGTAGCCATCAGGCTTACTACGTGCCACTTGGGTCAAGCCGACGTTACCAGCGGCGCCTGGCTTGTTTTCGACGATAACCGTCTGTTTGAGTGTTGCTTCCATCGCTTGCGCAATGGAGCGACCAAAAATATCCGCTGCACCCGCGGTTGGGTAGGGAACGACCAGGGTCACAGGACGGCTAGGAAAGCTCTGCGCGACGGCGCTCGAGGCGATCCCCAACGAACCGGCTGCGAGCGCTGCGGCAACTGCATGTAGAAAAAAACGTCTTGCTTGCATCGTATGTCACTCCTGGAGTTTTTTTTATAAAGTACTTGTTGTTCACAAAGTACGTATATCAGCACTATAGTAATATTTATCGTACTTGATTTGGCATGATTGTGCTTCTAAACAATCACCGATTCACACAATAACTCGACTTCAACTCAACTTCAAACAAGGCCTTGCAGCATGGCGGAAACACCGTTTTTCTTCTCTCAACGTCTAGCCGAGCTCACCAAGACCCACGGCCAGCATATTGCGTTAATTGATCGGGACACTGACACCACGTTCGCACAGCTTGAACAGCAAGCCAAACAACTCGCAGGCAATTTACACGCACTCGGCATACAACGCGATCAACGCGTAGCCGTCTGGCTAC
>CAIUZV010000074.1 GCA_903903735.1 uncultured beta proteobacterium
AAGCGCTGCATAAAAGGACGCTCAACTTTCTCTTCGACGATTTGTCGACCGATATCCACCAGATGCCCATACTGCACACCTGAAGGGCACGTCGTTTCGCAATTGCGGCAAGTTAGGCAACGGTCAAGGTGCTGTTGCGTTGCCTGGGTAGGCTCCTTACCTTCCAGTACTTCTTTAATCAAATAAATGCGACCACGCGGGCTGTCGAGTTCATCTCCCAACACTTGATAGGTCGGACAGGTTGCGGTGCAAAACCCACAGTGCACACAGCGACGCAGGATGTCGTCGGCTTCCTGACCTAATTTTGAATCGCGTGCCCATTCGGCAAGATTTGTCTGCATAGCGCTTAAGCCTTAGGGATCAAACGACCAGGGTTGAATAAGCCCTGAGGATCGAATTCATTTTTGAGTCTTTGCGTAATAAGCGCCAAGCCCGGTGCGACGGGATGAAACACGCCCGATTGCGGATGCGCGCTCGACGCTTGCGCCCGGAACTGTGTCGCATGCCCACCGGCACGCGCCGCTGCGTCGCGCACGACTGCAGCGTCTAACGATGCGGCAATCCAACGCTGACCGCCGCCCCACTCTATCAGTGTGGGGCCTAAACCAAGCGGGCCGGTGCCAGGTGCGACAGCAACGCGCCAGAGCAGCTCAGTCTTGAAAAATGGTAATTGCTGCTCGCGTAGCGCAGTCCAGTAGGCCTGCGCTTGCTCTTGATCCATCACAGTACCGCCAAGCTTTTGGCGCGCCGAACGCAGCGCCGCGGCAGCACCGGCTAGACGCAGACGAAGGCGGCCTGTTGCGCCCTGCGACTCCCACGCAGTGGCGGATACGGATAAGGGGTGGGCACGCCAGCTATGGCAGCGCTTGAGTGACTCCGCTTCATCCAGCTCCCACTCGAGTGTGCAGGTCTCAAACGGCTTTGGCGCAACTTTGAGCGATATCTGCGTCAACGCACCGAAGGAACCCATCGCACCGGCCAACAAACGTGAGACGTCGTAGCCTGCCACGTTCTTCATGACCTCACCGCCGAACTTGAGGATGCGTCCTTGCGCGTCGAGCAGATGCGCACCTAGAACAAAATCTTTTAAAGGACCTACGGCAAGGCGCCCTGGCCCGGAGAGGCCCGCAGATACACAACCACCGACAGTTGCACCTGCTCCAAAAGCAGGCGGCTCAAATGCCAGCATCTGCCCGGAAGCGTCAAGCGTATCCACGACTTCTTGCAACGGGGTACCCGCAAGCGCAGTAACAACCAATTCTGAGGGTTGATAGTTCACGATGCCTTTTAAGCAACGCATGTCCATGATGACTGGCGCCACACCATTCGGCACAAACGGATTACCGTAGAAGGCCTTGGTGTCACCACCACGAATTAACACGGGGCGCTGATCGGCAGCAGCAGTGCGCACTTGCTCGGCTAAGCCGGCCAAAATCTCGGTCGACATCGCTTAAAACCTCGGCAGATCAGAGAACGGCAAGGCACCGCCATGCACGTGCATCTTTCCATACTCGGCGCAACGCACCAAGGTGGGAATAACCTTCTCAGGGTTCAACAAGCATTCTGGATCAAAGCCGCGTTTGACAGCCATAAAGGAGTCCAACTCATCGCGCGTAAATTGCACGCACATTTGATTGATTTTCTCCATCCCGACTCCGTGCTCGCCGGTGATTGTTCCACCAACCTCGACGCAGAGCTCTAGGATTTCTGCACCGAAGTCCTCTGCACGACGCACTTCATCCGCGATATTTGAATCAAACAGAATCAAAGGATGGAGGTTTCCATCACCGGCATGGAAAACGTTCGCGCACCGCATGGAATATTTAATTTCCATTTGCTGAATCGCCTTGAGTACGTGCCCGAGGCGTCTACGGGGGATCGTGCCATCCATGCAATAGTAGTCGGGCGATACGCGTCCCGCTGCGGGAAAGGCATTCTTGCGACCGGCCCAGAACAACAAGCGCTCGTTCTCTGATTGCGATACTTGTAGACGCACCGCACCAGCCTGCTGG
>CAIUZV010000075.1 GCA_903903735.1 uncultured beta proteobacterium
GCGCCTGGGCGCGTTCAAACGCTCACCATGAGCAATGCCGCGTTTAGAGGGGGTGCCGTACAAAACGTGACTCAATGGCAGACTCTTTTGCGCAACGAAGGTACGCTTGCCTGGTCCAAAGAGATGATGGCCGCTAGATTTCATCCCGAAGCCCTGAGCGACGAACAATGGCAATGGTTTGAACAACAACAAGCAAACCATCCCATTGAATCAATTGTGATTGCCCGAGACATTCTTGTCGGCGCAGACCTCGGGCCGCGCTTGCAAGACGTTCGAATTCCCGTACTGCTTATGCACGGAGATGGGAGCCCCTTCGTTCCTGTCCCACAAATGGTCGAACTGCGTGACAAGTTACCCAACGCAGAGCTGCATATTTTTGGACATGCCAAGCATGGACTGCCCTACTCCCATGCGGTCCCTTGCGCTGAAACCTTGCTGCGATTTCTACACCGCAACAAGGCCTAACACAGCAACTACTTTCCGCGCATCGTTTCTGGCAACCACGTCGCAATTTCAGGCCAGATCGTCAGCAAAACGATTGCAATCACCATTAAAAATACATAGGGCACGGAGCCAGACACAACCTCAGAAAATTTCGCTCCCCCAGATATCCCATGGATCGTGAAAAGATTCAAACCGACCGGAGGCGTAATCTGGCCAAGCTCAATCAAAATAGTGATGATGACGCCAAGCCAAATCAAATCAAACCCAAACACCTTGATCACTGGAAGCAGCACCGGCAGCGTCATGTAGATCATAGAAATGCCGTCTACAAAACAGCCAAGAATAATGTAGAGAACAACCAGGATTGCAAAGAACTCCCATTTGCTAAGCCCTAGCCCCACGATCCATTCACTGATCTCTCGGCTCAGTCCGGAAAAAATCAACGCCATCGACAGGATCTGCGCACCGATGATGATCATCGCCACCATACAGGTCGTCTTGACGGTTGCCATCACCGAATCGCGGAATATCTCCCAAGTCAATTTACGGTACCCAGCTGCTAAAAGCAGAGAGCCGGCAGCGCCGACTGCCGACGCTTCAGTGGGAGTTGTTAAACCAGAGTAGATCCCACCGAGAACAACGACGAGTAGCGAAACAATCGGTACAACATCCCACAGCGCGCTCGATAAAGTGCTCGAAGCGAGTTCCGACGACATCTTCTCGGCTTTTGCAATGTGAGGTGCAATAGACGGATCACGATAAACCTTCACCGCAATGTAGATCATGAAAATCAAACTCAACATGATGCCGGGAATGATGCCTGCGATGAACATCTTGCCGACAGACTCCTCGACTAGCGCGGCATACAGCACCATGATGATCGAAGGCGGAATCAAGATTCCGAGCGTGCCACCTGCAGCCAACGAGCCGTATATGGCAGAGTGCTGATAGCCTGCTTTCTTGAGTTCTGGGATCGCGACTGTACCGACACTCGCCGCAGTAGCAACGCTAGAACCACTGACGGCCGAGAAAATCGCGCAAGCAACAATATTGGCGTGCAATAGGCCACCCGGCAACCGGTGCGTCATTTTGACAATACCGGTGTAAAAGTTTTTGCTCGAACCGCTGCGCAAGATCACTTCACCCATTAACAAAAACATGGGGATCGAAATTAAAATGTAACTATTTGAATTGTTCCAGACGACGGAGCTTAGCCCGAGCAAGCCTAGCCAACCTTTCGTGACCATGATCACTAAGATCCCGACGGCCGCTAAAGCAAATGCAGTCCATTGGCCGATAATAAAAAGAAAGCCTAGAGACAGAAACAATAGGGCGACAACCAATTCTGAATTCATAAGACCTACTATGGAAGATTTTTGAAGCGCGTCACAAGGAACATGACCAGCTGTACAACCAAGATGAGGCATCCAATTGTGACCACAAGCATAGGCAGCCACTCAGGAGTTTCGACCACCGATACAGCGCGGATGTCTTGCTCAAACGCATACAGCGTGTGCATCGCTAGGAAATATGTCAACACTACAGCGAATATCAGCGAAGTCATCACAATGACCCACTGAGCCAAGTTTCGCGTCGCACCTTTAAGTTTGTCGTAGACAATTTCAACGCGAATAAAAGCACCTTCTTTCAGTGCGTAGCCCACACCTAAAAAGATGGCAATCGCATTCAAATAGCCCGCAAATTCGTCCGCTACTTGGGTCGAGGTACCAAACTGGCGAGCGATCACCTCAATGCAGACCAAGACTAAAATTAAAATCACCGCAGCGCCAGCGATATAGCCAGCCCCTTGCACGAGACGATTCGCTACTTGCTTCATCGTGCACCTCCAAATGAGAATAACGGATTGATACCTGCGTAGCGTTGGGCCCAACGGCCCAACGCGCTGGTGCTTAGATACTATCGACCCAGTTTTTCGCGGATTTCTTTGAGCGCGGCTACGGCATTCGGTCCGTGCTGCTTAGCCCAGGCATCCCAAACCGGAATCATGCGCTTAGCTAAGGCATCTGTCTCTTCTTTGGTGGGGCGGTACACTTTGACGTTGTACTTCGTCCTTAACAGTTCGAGCGCCGCGGCATCGTCACTATTGTTCTCTCGTGTCATTTTTGGACCCCATTGTGCGGCGACCTTTTCTAGCGTCTCTCGTACTTTTGGATCAAGTTTGTTGTAGGCAGCCAAGTTGACGAAAACGTAATCCGGTCCACCCGCATTAACGTCCGCCATGTAGGCCCAGTTAATCCCGTCGTACCACTTAGCCCCGACGACGTTAAAGGCTGCCGTCATAAAACCTTGCACGACTCCCCGCTCAACAGCAAGCGGCACTTCCGCCGTAGTCAGCGACACCGCTGAACCACCCAATACTTTAAGCATCTCACTTTGCTTGGCATCCGTTGTTCGTAATTTTTTCCCGGCCAACTGATCCGCCTTGGTGACCTGATCGCCACGACCGAAAATATTTTGTGGCGGCCAATCAAACGTGAATAACGCCTTTACGCCTTGTTTTTTAAACTCGGGGTCGGCGTACTTGTGAATGATTGAACGTACCTTCTCAACATCGTCGCTATCACGCACCAAGAATGGCAGGTTTGCGATAGATGCCAGCGGCACCGCTCCTGAAATGAAGCCTGAATAGCCTTGTCCGAGCTGAACTTGTCCTGTGCCAGTCGCGCGGACAATCTCTGTGGCTTTGAAGGGAAACTCACCAGCGGGACGAACTGTGATAACCAGCTGACCATTCGTTTGTTTTTTTACCTCTTCGGCGAAACCAATCAATCGAACAGCAATTGGGTGCGTGACACCTACAAACGTGTACATATCCCACTTAACTTGCGCACTGGCACTTGCGGCAAGTACAAGTCCTGCAAACAATGTGCCGATGCGACTTAGTTGCATGATGACTTTCATATTGTCTCCAATTTATTTTTGATAATTTTTAATATTGTTGTTATCGCGTTTGAAAGTAGCTGAATGTTGATATAGTGTCAAGACAGTTTATGGAGAAGACAACATGCGTGATTACTTAGCTTGGAGAATGGCTTTCGGTGTGACCACACCCTCTACCAATACCGTGGTTCAACCAGAGTACGATGACATGCGTCCCGCTGGCGTCACAAATCATCTGGGAAGAATGGTCATTCCTGATATGGCGATCACATGCACCGAAGACTTTGACAAATCGATTGCATTGATTGATGCCGCGCTTGAAGATGCTGTCGACCAAGTCATGGATTGCAAGCCCAACGCGTTTGCCTTGGGAATTTCCGCGCTCTCAATTTGGGGCGGCACTTCAGATTGGGGCGACGAACTGAAGGCAAGAATTCGTAAAGTAGCGGGCTGGGATATTCCGGTCGCCATCGCAAGCGAGGCTGTTGTTGCCGCGCTTAAGGCGCATGGGATTAAGCGCAATATTGCAGTGATGGAGCCCTACTACCCTTCTATTGAACCCCGCATGCAAGGGGTACTTAATCCACACGGCTACGAGGTTCTGCGTTTTAACCA
>CAIUZV010000076.1 GCA_903903735.1 uncultured beta proteobacterium
CGCCGGCATATTGAGAAGCTTTAAGAGTTGTTGACTCGATGATTGGACGGACTGCCTACGACTTTTTCTTGTGGACGCTGACCTTTGCGCTTGCGCAGTCTGAGAAAGCGAATCAAGGATTGCTCTAACGGTTCGGATGTTTGAAGTTCTATACAGTCAACGTTTGCTTGCGAAAAAGTATCGAGTAGTTTCTGCTCTTGACGCGCAGCTTGCTCGGCGTAACGACGTCGGAAGCCACGGTCATCTGAGTCAATAAATACCTGCTCACCGGTTTCGATATCCTCGACGAGAATCATTCCAGACTTTGGCATCTCGACTTCACTCGGGTCGAGAAGTCGTGCTGCAACGACATCATGGCGGCTCGCTAGCTCTTTGACGGCAGGCTCCCAGCCTGGAGCACTAATAAAGTCAGACACAATAAACACGGCAGAGCGTCGCTTAATCACGGAGCCTGCTAGCTTGAATAATTGCCCTAAGTCTGTTTGTCCGGGCAGGGGAGTCGTTGAGCTACTTTGTATTCGTTGGATCAGGTGCAAAACTTGTTTTCTACCTGATTTAGGTGTGATGATGCCTCGGTGCAGGGTTTCAGACCCCGTATATAAAATAGCCCCCACCCGATTGCCATGACTGGTCAGCAAGCGCGCTAATGTCGCGACGTAGCGTGTCGCGAGGTCTATTTTGCTCATGGACTTTGATCCAAAGTGAATCGAGCCTGTTAGGTCAACGATAAACCAAGCGGATATTTCTCTATCTTCTAAATGTTCGCGGACATAAGGTGTGCGCATGCGCGCGGTGACGTTCCAGTCGATGTGTCGTACGTCATCGTGTAGTTGATACTCTCTTAGGTCGGCCAACATCAGACCGCTGCCTCGAAACAGTGTTTTGTAGTCACCTTGGAGTTGACCGTCGAGCCGTCGAACAGAGGTCCACTCCAGATGCCGTAATAAAAGCTCAGGGTTTGCAGGCGGTACTTCCGCCTGTTGCGCTGACGCCTTATTAAAACGTTTAAGAAAGTCGAACATGGGCTTCTAAGGGTTTGTCTGGAGCGGGAATTTCTTTCAAAATTTGTCTGATAATTTCGTCAGGTGTCAGACCCTCGGCGAGTGCTTCGTAGGACAAGACCAAGCGGTGACGCAAGACGTCCGGCACCAAATCAATCAAGTCCTGTGGCAGAGCATAGCTGCGGCCCCGCAGAAACCCGAGCGCTCGTGCGCCTTCGACAAGACCAATGGTTGCGCGTGGGCTTGCGCCAAACGTGAGGTAGCGTGATAAGTGCTTCAGACCAACGCGAGCGGGGTCCCTTGTAGCCGTTACGATTTTGACCGCATATTGAATCAAAGCGGGATCAACGTAGCCAGACCGAGACCGAATTTGCAGCGTACGGATTTGCTCGGTGGTTGCCACGGCGCCAACGTCGATCGCTGCACCAATCACTCGTTGGACGATCACAAACTCTTCTTCATCTTTGGGGTAGTCGATTAATACTTTCATCATGAAGCGGTCGACCTGCGCTTCTGGCAGCGGATAGGTCCCCTCGGTTTCGATCGGATTTTGCGTGGCCATCACTAAAAATGGCGTAGGAACCTTATGGGTTTGGCCTGCGATCGTCACTTGACGCTCTTGCATCACCTCGAGGAGTGCGCTTTGGACTTTTGCTGGAGCACGGTTGATTTCATCGGCGAGCAAAAGATTGGTAAATACCGGACCAAGCACCGTACTAAATTCACTCGATTGTTGATTGTAGATTTGTGTGCCGACTAAATCGGCAGGCAATAAATCTGGAGTGAATTGAATGCGTTTGAATGAGCCTTGGATGGCCTTGGCCAGCGTATTGACCGTGAGTGTTTTCGCAAGGCCTGGAACGCCCTCGATCAGTAAATGGCCTTGAGCCAAAATAGCAATCAACATGCGCTCTAAGAAAACATCCTGGCCGACGACCACGCGCTTGACTTCATACAGTACCCGTTCCATGAGCAAAGCAGATTCGCTCAGTGATTCAGGGGGCCGACCACCATTCCAGGCTTGTGTGTCTTGCATCATTCATCTCTCGAAAGCGTAAATTAAAAGGCTGGGATACCCAGTGCGTTGCCTGCAGCTTCAATGGTGACCGCAAAGCCGATGCCGGCAAACGTCTTTGCGTCAGTGGGATTCA
>CAIUZV010000077.1 GCA_903903735.1 uncultured beta proteobacterium
CAGTTGGCGCATTAACTCGGCCAACCGGCGTTCGCCTGGCATGGCAACACCCCGCTGGTTGAGCCAGTACCGTAAAACCAGAGCCTGGCGAGGTTCGCCCAGACTACGCCAGCGCTGCAAGCTAAAACTCGAGCCATCAAGGTCGGGCTCAAGAGCTTGCCAATCCGTGGCAGCCACCTCATCCAAGATTTGCGAGGTCTCTTGCGCTTGCTTTGCGTGTCTGGTCAAGGTCTGGCGCCAGGCAGGCCAACGAGCCTCCAGCACCGGAATGAGCTCTGCACGTAACGCCCCTCGGGCAAATTGCGCATCGATATTACTGGGGTCTGTAATGGGCTCCCATCCCGATCGCTCTGTGTATGCGCGGGTCTGAGCTACAAGGGCGTCTCGGTCAATATCGAGCCAAGGCCGCACGAGCCGCAAACCACCCCGCAACACATCTGCGTGCATGGCACCCAACCCCAACACACCTGCGCCCCGCAGCAACCTTAGCAATACCGTCTCAGCCTGATCCTGCCGATGATGCGCCAGCAGAATCGCCTTCACGTCCTGAGCAGCCGCGAGATCGGTCAGCGCGAAGTAACGTGCATTCCTTGCTGCAGCCTCAATACCCAGGCCAGAGTCTTGCTCTACCGCCACGCGGCGCAAAAACAAAGGAGTAGTTAAATCATCGGCAAAGACTTGCAGGTGGGCAGCCCAGGCATCGGCTTGTGCATACAAACCATGATGGACATGAAAAAAATATAAAGGGTGCTCTGCCTCGTTGCACACTTGCTTTGCTACAAGCGCAAGAGCAACTGAGTCGATCCCACCGCTTAAGGCAACCGCAACAGAGGCGCGAGGCGGCAGCGCTGCGAGTGACCTTGCCAGCGCCGCATGCAGCGCTTGGCCTTGTTCAGGGCTGGTGTCAGACGATACTGACAACCAAGCCTCTACGCGCGAACCTCTTGAAAGCGACCATAGGAAAGCAGCCGTTCAAGACGATGTTCAATAAGTTGCTCGGGAGTCATGCCAGAGAGTTGACGTAGTGCATCCGCGAGTGAGCGGCGTAATAAGCGCGCCATCACACGTGGATCACGATGCGCGCCACCAACCGGCTCGTTCACAATGCGATCGATCAAGCCAAACTCTTTCAACCGATCTGCCGTGATCGCTAAAGCCGCTGCAGCCTCTGAGGCTTTATCCGCACTGCGCCAGAGAATCGAGGCGCATCCTTCAGGTGAAATGACCGAGTAGGTGGAGTACTGCAACATCAGTACAACATTACCTACGGCGATCGCCAACGCGCCACCTGAGCCACCCTCGCCGATGATCGTCGAGATAATTGGCACACGCAGTTCAGCCATGGCATACAGATTGTGGCCAATCGCTTCCGATTGCCCACGCTCTTCTGCGCCGATGCCGGGGTACGCACCTGGTGTGTCAACAAAGGTGAACACAGGTAAGTTAAATTTTTCGGCAAGTCGCATCAAACGCATCGCCTTGCGATAGCCCTCGGGGCGTGGCATACCGAAGTTACGCGCGGCGCGCTCTTTCGTGTCACGGCCTTTTTGATGTCCGATGACCATGCAAGGCGCGCCATTAAAACGCGCCATGCCACCAACGATCGACAAGTCGTCTGCGAACATACGATCGCCATGCAACTCATGGAAGTCAGTAAAAATTTCTCGGACATAATCGAGCGTGTAAGGACGCTGTGGATGGCGCGCAACCATCGACGTTTGCCAAGGCGTGAGCTTGGCATAGATATCTTTGGCTAAGGTTTGACTTTTTTGCTGTAAGCGATTGATTTCATCCGAAATATCAACGGCCGAATCCGCCTGCACATAACGCAGTTGCTCGATCTTGCCTTCTAACTCGCCAAGCGGCTGTTCGAACTCTAAAAAAGTATTACGCATATTTCTTTGACTCTTTGAACAATGACGCTAAATCAGTATTCCACTGGAACGGGGTCTAGACTACGCCACAAATACCATGTCGCCACGGTCGACCAAGGCTGCCAGCCCTGCGCAACTTCTCGCGCTTCAAAACGAGATACGGGCTCACCGCTGAAGTAGTGTAACGAGATTGCGTTGAGCAAACCAACATCATCGAGCGGTAACACATCAGGGCGCTGCAAATTAAAAATTAAAAACATCTCTGCCGTCCAGCGACCAATCCCTCGGATCGCGGTTAATTCAGCAATCACCGACTCATCATCCATGGCAACCCATTTTTTGGGGTGAACGAGTTTTTCAGAGAAGTGTGTGGACAAATCCAGTATGTACTCGGCCTTGCGGCCTGATAAGCCCGCCGCCCGCAACTTTTCTAAGCCGGCTTTTTGAACGGAGGCGGGTGTCGGACGTTTACCGCATTCGAGCAATAAGCGCTGCCACACCGACTCTGCCGCCTTGACAGAAATCTGCTGCCCGACAATCGAACGGGCTAGTGTCATGAAGGGATTGCCGCGCGAAACCAGGCTGATGTTTGGAAATTTGGGGATGAGTTTTTTCATGATGCGATCCCGACGCATCAAATGTGCGACGGCGGCATCCCAATAATCGGGCTTCACGATCGGAGCGACAGTAACGGGCATATTAAAGACCTTAGGCACGACGCCACTGAGTCAAACCACCAGGCTTGTCATCAAGCTCAACACCTGCGGCTTTCAGTGTTGCACGAATTTGGTCTGCGCCTGCAAAATTTTTAGCCTTTTTTGCTTCAGCACGCGCAACGATCAAGGCCTCGATCTCTGCTTCGGACATCAACGCGTCGCTCGTTGCCCCCTGCCCTGCAACAGCCTCTTCGATGGCACGACGGGTGTAACGCGTTGCGCTTTGAAAATACACGGCAGGATCTTGCTGCAACAAGCCCAGCACGTCCGCTAACGCCTTTAACTGCGCACAAAGCGTTGCGTCTTGCGTGCGATTGACTTGACTGGCCAGTTCAAACAACGCGGCTACCGCACCGGCTGTGTTGAAATCATCGTCCATTGCCTCGCGGAATGCCTGAGCCTGGGGGCTTGACCAATCAACCTGCACCGCAGCGCCGGCGGGTGTATTTTGCAGCGTTTGATATAGACGATCCAGCGAAAGCTGTGCATCGACCAAATTATCTGGCGCATAGTTTTGCGGGCTACGGTACTGATTGCGCACGATAAAAAAGCGCAGCATCTCCGCTTCGCGAGGATTCACGACATAATCGGATGTTTCGACATCACCCGCCGCGAGGCTCGCCTTGCCGATGGTTTGCCGTATTGTTTTGAAGTTGCCCAAAGACTTAGACATTTTGTCCGAATCCACCATGAGCGGGCCGCAATGCATCCAGGTATTGGCTAGCGTGCCACCAAAAGCGCTTTCTGTTTGAGCGATCTCGTTTTCATGATGTGGGAACTTGAGGTCTGGCCCGCCCCCATGAATATCCAAAGGCACCCCTAAAAGTGCCTTACTCATGGCGGAACATTCAATATGCCAGCCTGGTCGCCCCCAACCGTAAGGTGATTCCCAGCGGGTATCGGCAGGCTCGTGCTCTTTGGCGGACTTCCAGAGGACAAAATCCAAGGGATCGCGCTTGGAGGAAACCACAGCCACCCGCTCTCCCGCACGCAGATCATCGAGGGATTTACCAGACAGCTTGCCGTAATCCGGAAAGCCCCGTACGGCAAAGTTCACGTCGCCATCATCGGCCTGGTAGGCCAAGCCATTTTGCTCTAACTGTTTAATAATGCCCAGCATGTCGCCCACATACTCCGTGGCACAAGGCTGGTGGTCCGGCGCTTGCACGCCCAGCGCTCGCTCGTCCGCGTGCATCGCCTCAATAAAGAAATCAGTCACTTCAGCGATACGGCGATTACTCTGCACGGCACGTTTGATGATCTTGTCGTCAATATCGGTAATATTTCTGACATAAGTCACTTTTAAGCCTGAGGCCCTCAGCCAACGCTGCACCACGTCAAAACTCACTAACATCCTGGCGTGACCTAAATGACAGTAGTCATAAACCGTCATGCCACACACATAGAGCCCAACCTGTCCTGCATGAAGGGGAACAAAGGGCTTTTTGGTTCGGGATAGCGAATCGTAGATCTGGAGCATGCGGTAGGGATAAAAAGAAGCTTTAGAGCCAATCGGGGCAAAATACGACCCTCAGTGCTTGGCAACCTAAAAGCAGAGCTAAAATGCGGATCGTCAAGTATAGCAATTGAGGATTGTCCACCTTGAACCTGCCCAAAAGTATTGCGTCCGTTTTAGCCGCCACCTGCATGGTAGTGCTATGGCCTTCGCACGCGCAGGCTCAGGCAGGCTATCCCCCAGCACCAGGCGCGCGCAATATCAATCCGCTTACAAACGACCCCGTCGAACCAAACGCGCGTCAAACCCCGCGCCAACAACTGCCCTCGGCCGTGCCTGGCTTAGGCCCGGAACTCATCATTGGCGACAAGCCGCCTGAGGGAGGCTGGGACGGCCTGGCCAAGCTATTGGATGCCATTGCCCCTGGAATTGACACAAGGATTCCCCTTAGCCCCGCCGAGATTAGCCAGCGTATTGAAGGTCTCATCCGCACCGGTCGACTAAAAGAAGCACTCGATGCCGTCGAAAAGCGTCAGGCTGTTGAGGCGAACCGCCACACGCCTGGTACCGATGTGCAACTCATGTTCCTGCACGCCCGTCTCCTGACAGAACTTAAGCGCCTGCCAGAGGCGGAGGCCATTTACCAGCGTATGACCATGCGTTTCCCGGAGCTACCTGAGCCCTGGAATAATCTTGCTGATCTATACGTAAAACGCGACGAGCTTGAACAAGCTCGGCGCGCTCTAGAGATGTCAATCATGATCAATCCAAACTCAGCGCGGACACAAGCAAATTTAGGCGATGTACAGCTCATCCTGGCGCTCAGAGCCTATGAGCGTGCTGTCAAAGCGGGCGCAACGGATCTGCGCCCACGGATCCGCTCAGTTACTGACCTCATCGAATCGGCTCAAAAATGAACACATCAACGAGCTGGCTGCGCGTACTGCGCAACCTAACACTCACCGGATTACTTCCACTCTTCTGTTTAGCTGCGCACGCAGCACCTCCCTCAACCTCGAATCAAAAACAAGGCGTAACTATGAGCACCAACCCACGCGTCAAAATGACCACCAGCCAAGGCGACATCATCATTTCGTTAGATGCAGCCAAAGCACCCAAGACCGTTGCTAACTTTCTGGCTTACGTCAACGATGGTTTTTTTGATGGCACCGTTTTTCATCGTGTTATTGACGGCTTCATGATTCAAGGCGGCGGTTTTGAGCCAGGCTTAAAGCAAAAGCCCACTAAGGCTCCCGTCGAAAACGAAGCCAACAATGGCCTAAAAAATAACAAGTACACCTTGGCGATGGCACGCACACAAGATCCGCACTCCGCTACGGCGCAGTTTTTTATCAACGTTGCGAACAACGACTTCCTGAACCACACTGCCCCCACCGCACAAGGCTGGGGCTATGCAGTATTTGGTGAGGTGGTTGAGGGTAAAGATGTTGTCGACAAAATGAAAGGCGTGGCAACTGGCAACCGCGGCATGCATCAAAACGTTCCAACCACAGATGTGATCATTACCAAGGCAGCCGTCATTGAATAAGATTGCATTAAATGGGCCCGTGTGGCTCGCCTCCGATGTCCATCTAGGCCAACACACTACGGGGACCTCCGAAGCGTTTCGTGACTTTTTAAAGCTCGCCGCTAAAGAGGCCTCCGCTCTGTTATTGCCAGGCGACATCTTTGATGCGTGGATTGGCGATGACGTTGCCGTTGTCGCACCACCCTGGTTAGCGCTCGATCTAATGGCCATTAAAGCGTGCGCGGCAAAAATCCCCGTGTGGCTCGGCCGAGGTAATCGCGACTTCCTCATGGGAGAAGCTCTCACAGCCGGTCTGGGTGCAAACCTACTGCCAGAACAAGTCTTGGTTACGATCGCCGGCCGCACCATGCTTCTGAGCCACGGTGATGAATACTGCACGGACGATATCGCCTACCAACAGTTTCGGTCAATGGTGCGCAACCCTGCGTGGCAGAGTGGCTTCTTGGCAAAAAGTATCCCCGAGCGGCTCACCCTTGCTGCACAAGCGCGCGGTGAAAGCATGGTGGCCAATCAAACCAAATCTAGCGAAATTATGGACGTGAATGCTGATGCTGTGGCTGCTGCTATTCGGGCACACAATGTCTCGTTGATCGTACATGGCCATACCCACCGCCCCGGGCGCAATGTACTCACGGTTGAGGGCAATCGCTGTGAGCGTTGGGTGTTGCCCGATTGGGATTGTGATCTCTCAGAAGAAAATCGCAAGCCGCGTGGCGGCTGGATGGTGATCGATGAAGACGGCCTGAGCCTCTTTGACCTGACCCCACGCTAGCCAGTCGACACTTCCGTAGACGCAGTGAGTTTGGTGATGCGGACCTGGGCGATGCGTCGTCCGTCTATACGCAAGACCTCAAACTTAAAGCGCGCATGCGGTGCATCAAACTCACAGTGATCGCCCCGCGCGGGCAACTGACCAAAACGCGATAACAAATAGCCAGCCAACGTTGTGAAGTCTTCATCTTCATCAACAAGACCCTCGGTATTCAATACTTGCTCCAGTTGATGCAAGTCCGCCGCACCATCCACTTCCCACTCGTTCTCGCCGCTCGCAACAATATCGGGGGTTTCATCCTCGTCCGGGAACTCACCTGCGATCACCTCAAATACATCGATCGGCGTGACCAATCCTTGTATCGTTCCAAACTCATCCGCCACCAGCACGAGCTGGCCCCGTGAGCGCTTAAGCGTATCCATCAATCGAATGATGCTGATGGTGTCATGCACGATAATCGGTTCGCGCAAGCTCGCACGACGCACATTTCCATGGATTAAAAGATCTGCGATCATTTCTTTCGCACGACCGATCCCGATGACCTCATCAACCGAACCCCGGCAAACCGGGAAGAAGCTATGAGGCACCTCTGCGATTTGTTTTTGAATGAGCTGTGGATCATCATCAAGATTGACCCAGGAAATCTCGGTACGCGGCGTCATCACGGAATGGATGGTCCGCTCGGCGAGCGTCAAGACACCGCTCACCATATTTCGCTCCTCGACCCCAAACGTCACTGGGGTTTCTTCTTGCTGAGCACTAGGTGGCTGGACCACGACGTCTTCGGGCAGAGGCTTACCCAACATACGCAGTACGGCCTCGGCCGTGCGCTCTCGCATGGGACGCTTGGATTCCAGCTTTAAGCCATTGAGGCGCGCAAATTGGTTCAGCAGCTCGATCAACACCGAAAAACCAATTGCTGCGTACAGGTAGCCCTTAGGCACCTTAAAGCCGAAACCTTCGCCCACCAGCGAAAAGCCAATCATCAGCAGGAAACCAAGGCAAAGGACGACGACCGTGGGGTGCTCATTGACAAATTTTGTCAAGGGCTTGGAGGCCACCAGCATAATCAGCACGGCAATCACCACGGCCACCATCATCACGGCAAGATCGTCAACCATGCCAACTGCTGTGATCACTGCGTCAAGCGAGAACACGGCATCTAGCACCACGATCTGCGTCACAATGACCCAGAAGCTCGCGTAGACGCGCGCAGTGGTCTGCGGCTGTCGATTGCCTTCGATACGTTCATGCAACTCAAGCGTCGCCTTAAAGAGCAGGAAAAAGCCACCGACGATCAAAATCAGATCCCGCCCTGACAAATTGACAGGGCCCAACACGATCCAAGGTTCTTTTAGCTGAACAAGCCATGACATCCCGGCCAAGAGCCCCAGACGCATCACTAGGGCCAGAGACAGGCCGATCAAGCGCGCACGTTCACGCTCCGCAGGCGGGAGCTTGTCGGCCAGAATCGCGATGAAGATCAAGTTGTCGATACCGAGAACGATCTCAAGTATGACAAGGGTTAACAAGCCGACCCAAACCGTTGGGTCGAGCAGCCACTCCATGGAGGGCTCCGAGAGTTTCTAACCTAACAATAGTAGCCGATATTCAGTATCCGCCAAAGATACTAGCAGCCTCTGCGGGGTTGAGTTCGTACGCGATTACTTCGTGCGCTCGCCCTGCACCATTCCAAGCATTTGCGTGAAAATCTTAGGCGTCGCAGCAATCACGTTACCGGACTCCATCCAAGACTGTTCGCCGTGCAGATCGCCGATCAAGCCGCCCGCTTCCAACACCATCAAACTGGCAGCAGCCATATCCCACTGCTTCAAGCCCAAACCACAAAATCCATCCAACCGCCCGACAGCAACGTAGGCCAAGTCGAGAACCGCTGAACCCGTGCGGCGCACGCCCGCGCAGCCACGTGCCATTTCTAAAAAGCGAGGCGCTGACGTTTCGTCTGGCCCCACAGAGCCAGGCCAACGCGCACCCAACAGTGCATCGGGAAACTTCAACTGCGAAGACACACGCATGCGACGATCATTTAAAAACGCTCCGCCCCCGCGACTTGCGGTAAATAACTCATTGCGAATCGGGTCGTAAATGACTGCGTGATTAATCTGCCCGCGCTGACGCAAAGCAATCGAGATCGCATAGTGCGGGAAACCGTGAATAAAGTTCGTCGTCCCATCCAAAGGATCGATGACCCACTCATTGGCCGCTAACTCGCCCTCAGCGGTGTGGCCTAAAATCCCCGATTCTTCAGCCATAAAAGTGTGGTCTGGATAGGCGGTGCTCAGCACTTCGATGATGGCGCTTTCGGCGCCACGATCCACTTCCGTGACATAATCTCGAGGCCCTTTCCGAGCCACTTGTAGGCGCTCGAGATCAAGGCCCGCGCGATTAATAATCGATCCGGCTCGCCGGGCCGCCTTGATGGCGGTATTAAGCATCGGGTGCATATACGTGTCTATTTTTTAATTAGCTAAAGCGTGATTTTAAATGACTCTTGAATTTTCCCGCGTTCGCTTCGTGATGACCGAGCCAAGCCACCCCGGAAACGTCGGTTCGGCGGCCCGAGCCATCAAAACCATGGGGTTTAGCGATCTCATGCTTGTTGCCCCCAAAACCGAGCAAATCACGATCCAGCCCGAAGCGATCGCTTTGGCAAGCGGTGCGAGCGATGTGTTGGCCTCAGCGCAGACCGTAGAGACCCTGCAGCAGGCCCTGGCTCCAGTCACCTTAGCCTTTGCCCTGACCGCGCGAGACCGAGAACTTGGACCACCGGCCTGCGACATCCGGGAGGCCGCGCACATGGCGCAGAGGCACTTGGCACAACATGCAGGTGCACGGGTCGCTTTGGTCGTGGGTACCGAGCGCTCGGGCCTGACCAACGAACACATCGAACTCTGTCATCGCGTCTGTCATATCCCCGCGAACCCGGCATATAGCTCATTAAATGTCTCCCAAGCCTTGCAACTTGGTGCCTGGGAGCTGCGCTATGCCCTTCTCAACGCGCAAAACATCTCAAGCACCGAGCCCTCTAGCCCAGCCGCAGTGCGCGCAAGCAAAGATCGAGGTAGCGAGCCGGCCACTGGTCAAGCGGTGCAAGCCTTACTCGTGCACTGGCAAGAGGCCCTAGAGGCCATAGGTTTTTTAGATCCCAATCACCCCAAGAAACTGATGCCACGTATGCGACATCTATTCAACCGAGGAGATCTCACCCAAGACGAGGTCGATATGTGGCGCGGGGTATGTACCGCCATGATTGCTACCGCTCGCGGGATCAGGCACAACAACCCGTTGCGTTAAACGGGGTAATAGCGCCGTATGGTGAGATTTGCGCTAAGCTTTGATCATCATGTTTAACTCGTTGCGCGAAAACATCGCCTGCATTCTCGAAAGAGATCCTGCGGCACGCAGCAAGCTGGAAATCCTGACTTGCTATCCGGGCTTGCACGCCATCATGGCACACAAGCTCGCACATCGTTTATGGCAAGCGAAGTTTTATTGGCTCGGGCGCATGGTCTCTCACCTCAGCCGTATGCTGACCGGCATTGAAATTCATCCAGGCGCAACGATCGGTCGGCGGGTCTTCATCGACCATGGTTTTGGTGTGGTGATCGGCGAGACCTCCGAGATCGGTGACGACTGCACGATTTATCAAGGCGTCACACTGGGCGGCACGCGCCTCTACAAAGGGGCCAAGCGGCACCCCACTCTCGGCAAAGGGGTAGTGGTCGGTGCAGGTGCACAGGTGCTTGGCGGATTTACCGTTGGGGATGGTGCGCGTATTGGATCCAACGCCGTTGTCGTCAAACCCGTACCTGCGGGAGCCACAGCAGTCGGCAACCCAGCTCGCATCATTGAAGTAGGAACAAACGACACTGCAGAATCCAGTGCAGTCTCCGCACCGACACTGACCCCGACACCACCCGTGACCGCATCAACCAAGATATCGCCCTGCGACTCCGATTGGGATGCAGCACCGATTCAGGCGATGCTCGACAAAGGGCCCGCAAATGCGACACCAACCGACGGGACAGGATTTAACGCCTACGCCGTAGACCCTGGTGCTGCAGACCCACTTGTTAAGGCTTTGCACGAACTCATCACGCACGTGTCTAAGCAGGATGCACGTATCGCGCACTTGTGCCAAACGATTGAATCGATGGGATCGAAAGTTGAAGGTCAGGCTGCCAAGCTAGATACTCAGCGCCTGAATAAACTGATTGACGAATAGCCGTTTAAAAGACGAGGTCAAGTCCCGTCATGCGCCGCAATTCCTCTTGACCTGCGCCCGACACATCATCAACCACCCGCACCACGCCGCCCGGCTCAATCTGAAACACGGCCACATCGGTGTACACGCGCGACACACAACGTAAACCGGTGAGTGGGTAGGTGCACTTCTCAACAAGCTTGCTCTCACCTTCCTTGGTGAGTAACTCCATCATCACAAAGACATCTCGCGCACCTGCGGCCAGATCCATTGCACCGCCGACAGCAGGAATCGCGCCAGGCTCACCGGTTGACCAGTTTGCCAAATCCCCATTACGCGCCACTTGAAACGCACCCAGCACGCAGATATCAAGATGGCCGCCACGCATCATTGCGAAAGAGTCTGCATGGTGGAAGTAGCTTCCGCCTGGCAGCAACGTCACGGGCTGTTTGCCCGCATTAATCAGATCAAAATCTTCCTCTCCGGGCTTCGGCGCAGGCCCCATCCCCAACACGCCATTTTCACTCTGTAAAAAAATATCTTTGTCTTGGGGGAGATAGTTCGCGACCTTGGTGGGCAGACCGATACCTAGGTTAACAATCGCGCCTTCAGGAATGTCGCGCGCGACACGGGCTGCGATTTCATCTCGTGAAATTCGTTTCATTATTTTGCTCCACCAACAATTTTGACGACACGCTTAACGTACGCACCGGGTGTCACGATCGCTTCCGGATCTAACTCACCGAGTTCTACGATGTCACTGACCTGCGCAATCGTTAGTTTGGCGGCTGTGGCCATCACCGGCCCAAAGTTTCGGGCTGTTTTTCGGTATACAAGATTGCCCCAGCGGTCGGCCAGATGGGCTTTGATAATCGCGACATCCGCTTTGATGGGCGCTTCAAGAATGTAGTCGTCACCATCGATGTGACGAACTTCCTTCCCCTCGGCTAGCTCTGTCCCCACCGCAGTCCGCGTGAAAAAACCGCCAATGCCCGCGCCACCTGCACGAATGCGCTCAGCTAGCGTCCCCTGAGGGACGAGCTCCAACTCAACTTTACCGGCCCGATAAAGCCGATCAAATACATAAGAATCAGCCTGCCGGGGAAACGAACACACCACCCGACGCACCTGACCGGAAGCAAGCAAGGCTGCGATACCGGTGTCGCCAGATCCGGCGTTATTGCAAACGATTGTCAGCTCTTTCGCACCCTGGGCGATCAGGCCATCGATGAGCTCATGCGGCTGACCTGCCCCGCCAAACCCGCCTATCAGCACTACCGCACCATCCTGAATGCCGGCCAACGCAGCCTCTAAATCAGGGACGATCTTTGAAATCATGATGTTCTACCTTGTCACCAAACGCCGTCATTACGACTAATGTGTAAAGGATTATAGAGAAGTCCGATCGCAAGAAAAGCAATCTCCCAGCGTGCGAGCCAAACGATGCTGCGTGGCTTACACTTGACAACTATTCGTTCGTCCGCCCACGCTATCAATTCCATGCAAGAACACGACTCAAAGCCGACACCTACCGAACAGCACACGCCGATGATGCAGCAGTATTTGCGCCTGAAAGCGGAGGCGGGACCGCTGTTGCTGCTCTACCGTATGGGCGACTTCTATGAAATGTTTTATGAGGATGCTGAGCGCGGAGCGCGCCTACTCAACCTAACCCTCACGCGCAGAGGCTCTTCAAATGGCGCCCCC
>CAIUZV010000078.1 GCA_903903735.1 uncultured beta proteobacterium
ACACCGCCCCAGACTGCGGACACTACGGGATTTTTTCGGGCCGTCGTTGGCGCACAACGATCTGCCCGAAGATTGCCGAGTTCGTGCGTAGCGCTTAAGTGCGCCATGCTTGCTCAACGCATCAACGACCTGCTGCCGCAGACCCAATGCACAAAATGCGGATATGCGGGCTGTGCGCCTTACGCCGAAGCCATCGCGTCGGGGCTTGCCCCGATTAATCGCTGCCCTCCTGGCGGAGAGCAAGGCATTTCCGCCCTCGCCACGCTATTGAATACCGAAGCGCTCCTGCTCGACGAAACGTGTGGCCAGCACATGCCGCTGCAAGTTGCTGTGATTGACGAGCAATACTGCATAGGCTGCACACTGTGCATACAAGCCTGCCCTGTGGACGCCATTGTGGGCGCATCCAAGCTTATGCACACGGTGTTGACACAAGAATGCACAGGCTGCGATCTCTGTGTGGCGCCCTGTCCCGTAGACTGCATTGAGATGGTCGCGGTAGCGCCCGCGCGCGTGTGGACACGGGACGATGCGCAGGCTTCCCGTCAACGCTTTGAAGCGCGCAATGCGCGTCTCGCTCGACCATCGCAAGAGCCTCAAAAACAGGAAACTAGCAAAGCGATTGGGGACGCAGTCGGCCAAGCGCTTGCCAAAGCCCGAGCGCGACGAGCCGCTTCCATGACGCCATGAATCCAACCAAACGACACGAAATATTCTCGCGGCTGCGTGCGGCAAATCCAACGCCCACCACGGAACTCGCCTACAAAACGGATTTCCAGCTATTAATCGCGGTGATGCTGTCGGCACAAGCCACCGACAAGTCCGTCAACATCGCTACGCGTAAACTTTTCCCCCGCCACGGCACCCCAACAACCATTCTGGCGCTCGGGGTCGACGGGCTCATGCCCTTTATTCAGACGATCGGTCTTTACAAAACCAAAGCCAAAAACGTCATCGCAACCTGCGCGCTGCTACTCGAACAACATAAGGGGAAAGTGCCCCGCACCCGGGAGGCTCTTGAGGCACTCCCCGGGGTAGGCCGCAAGACGGCTAACGTGGTGCTGAATACCGCCTTTGGGGAGCCCACCATTGCGGTAGACACCCACATCTTCCGGGTATCGAATCGCACCAAAATCGCACCCGGCAAGGACGTTTTGGCGGTCGAGCACGGCTTAGAGAAATTTATCCCCGCCGAATTCAAGGTCGATGCACACCACTGGCTCATTCTGCACGGTCGCTATGTCTGCGTGGCTCGGACACCGAAATGCCCACAATGCGGCATTTCCGACTTGTGCGAGTACTCTAAAAAGACCAAGGGTTAAACCCCCTATGACAAACCCGCATTGAGGTTTGCCTCGCATTCGAGGGATAATTCTGTGCAGAATTAAAACCACCTTAGATGCACAATCGAATGAACGACATCATTCTCGAGACCAAGAATCTCACGAAAGAATTCCGCGGCTTCGTTGCCGTCAATGACATCTCCTTGCGCGTGCAGCGCGGGCAGATTCACGCCCTAATTGGGCCCAACGGAGCGGGCAAAACAACCTGCTTTAACCTGCTCACCAAGTTTTTGACGCCCACCAGAGGCAGCATCGCCTTTAATGGGGTCGACATCACGAAAGAGCGTCCCGCACAAATTGCAAGACGCGGCATTATTCGCTCGTTTCAAATTTCAGCTGTATTCCCACACTTAACGGTGCTTGAAAACGTTCGCATTGGTTTGCAGCGCGAAACCGGGCTGTCCTTTCACTTTTGGCAAAGCGAAAAACGTCTTAATCAACTGAACGATCGCGCCCAGGCGATCCTGGAGCAAGTCGATCTCGGCAACTTCTCCAATGAAATAACAAGCAGCTTGCCTTATGGTCGCAAGCGCGCACTAGAAATCGCCACCACACTTGCCATGGAACCAGAGCTCATGTTGCTTGACGAGCCCACTCAAGGCATGGGTCACGAGGACGTTGACCGGGTCACACAACTCATCAAGCGCGTGAGCGTTGGTCGTACGATCCTGATGGTCGAGCACAACATGAACGTGGTCTCGTCTATTGCCGACACCATTACGGTCTTGGCACGCGGTGCTGTCTTGGCAGAGGGCCCCTATTCTCAGGTCTCAAGAGACCCTGCCGTCATGGAAGCCTACATGGGTACCACCGAAGGCGAACTCGAAGGAGCACACGCATGAGCGCGCCCGCACTCGAGATTTCTGACCTGAACGCCTGGTACGGCGAGTCCCACATTTTGCATGGCGTGAACTTCACGGTACAGAAAGGTGAAGTGATCACGCTACTCGGTCGTAATGGTGCGGGTCGCACCACGACGCTGCGTGCAATTCTTGGCCTGACCGGATCGCGGACAGGCTCGGTACGCATTCACGGCACCGAAGCAATCGCTATGCCCACCTTCAAGATCGCGCATCTAGGCATTGGTTACTGCCCCGAAGAACGCGGCATCTTTGCCAGTCTGTCGTGCGAAGAAAACTTACTGCTTCCACCGCCGGTCGGCGCCCTGGGTGGCGGGATGTCGCTCTCCGAAATCTACGAAATGTTCCCTAACCTGCTCGAGCGGCGTCACTCGCCGGGCACACGCCTGTCGGGTGGTGAACAGCAGATGCTCGCAGTCGCACGCATTCTACGCACCGGTGCCAACCTATTGTTGTTGGACGAGATTTCCGAGGGCTTGGCCCCAGTGATCGTGCAAGCCTTGGGTCGCATGATTAAGACGCTAAAATCCAAGGGTTACACCATTATTATGGTTGAACAGAATTTCCGGTTTGCCGCCCCACTGGCTGATCGGTTTTATGTGATGGAGCATGGCCAGATCGTCGAACACTTCGCGGCCACAGAGCTCAAGGAAAAGCAGTCCGTCCTCAACGAATTGCTTGGGGTTTAATTACTATTTTTGTAGCAACTTTCTGGAGCTATACCATATGAAACTTCGTACCCTTAGCGCGTCAATGATGCTGGCTAGCGCCGGTCTCTTGGCACAACCTGCTTTCGCTAACGTTTCTGACAACGTTATCCGCAT
>CAIUZV010000079.1 GCA_903903735.1 uncultured beta proteobacterium
CTTAAAGATGGGAAGACCATTGAAAGTCGCCAGGTGGTCGCTGTGCGCGGAGGACCCGATCTACCGCTGAGCCGTGAGCAGTTGTGGGCGAAGTTTGAGGATTGCGCGCGCGTCGGAAAAGTCGAGTTTTCATCGCGGCAACTGTTTGATGCCTTAATGTCGCTCGATCAGGTTGCACGTGCGTCTGATTTGCCAGGGTTGGCCTCGGGCAAGAAATAAGCGTCGGCAAAGACAAAGGGGCTCGCGTGTTGAACGCGAGCCCCTTTTTTATTTACTGTCGATGATTAGCCGACGTGCTTACGCAGTAACTCGACTGTGCGCTCACGTGCTAATTTTGCAGATGCCGCGTCGTAAGAACCACGCTGGTCACAGTTAAACCCGTGGCCTGCTGGGTAGAAGAAGCTTTGTTCTTTTGGATAAGCAGCCGCGACGACCTTTGCTTGCTCGAGCGTGATGGAGTGATCGGTTTCGCCGAAGTGGAACATGACTGGACACTTAGGTGTCTCTTTCAAGAAGCTTGGGATTGCGCCACCGTAATAGGGAGCCGAGCAGCTCAAGCCAGCCACACGTCCTGCGGCGAGCCAGGCAATGACGCCGCCCCAGCAGTATCCTACGATCCCAGCTTTGCCTGCAGACTTGCCGTACTCTAAGGCGGCCGCTACATCTAGCAAAACATGATCAAAGCTGACTTTCTTCATGATCTCAACGCCTGCAGCGATATCTGGCTGGGTGTAGCCGGCATCGTATTTGCGCTGGGCGCGATCAAAAAAGGCAGGAGCAATTGCGAGGTAGCCGTCTTGCGCATAGCCGTCGGTGACGGATTGAATATGGCTATTCACACCAAAAATTTCTGGCGCGATCACGACAAGTCCGCGAGGTTTGCCGGTTGGCTCAGCAACGTAAGCGTCAAATTGGTGGCCATCCGAGGCCTTTAGCTGTACGAATTTACCCATTTGTATCTCCTGTTAGCGCGTTGGTGCGATAGGGTGAAGTGGTAGTGAAGCGAACGACAACAACCGGTCGGGCCGTTGTTTGAAATATGTCTCGCGAATTATAGGCATAGTTCGACCTGTGTATCGCTAAAATCTTATCGGCTCAGCGGATTAGGACGCAAGTACGCAGTCCGAGCAAAAATGAATCGAGGCACTTGATGAAACATCGCGCGACACATGTCTTAGCGCCAACAGGGCGTTTGCGGGTCGGTCTATATCCTGGCAGTCCAGCATCTTTTTTAGATGCTAAAAGAGAGCTGCCTGAGCGCGGCTTAGGGTTTGAGTTGGGCCGTGCCTTTGCCGCCTTTTTGGATGTTCAGTTTGAACCTGTTCTGTTCCAAACAAATGGTGAAATTCTTAGCGCGGTGCGGCAAGAGTTGTTAGACCTTGTGTTGGTTAACGCCACCCCGGTCCGGGCGCAATACCTCGCACTGGCTGAGCCTGTGCTCTTTACGGATCAGACTTATCTCGTCGGCCCCAATTGCGTGGTGAGAGACATTGGCCAGATTGATGGTGTGGGCGTGCGGATTGGTGTGTCTGCAGGCAGTACGTCTGAGACAACTTTGCCTGGCTTGTTAACGCAAGCAACAGTCGTCGCAACCCAAGGACTGGATCAGGTGGTTGATTTAATGCGAGAAGGCAAGCTAGATGCGTTTGCGACAAACAAAACCATTTTGTCCGAGTTGGCAGACCGCATCCCGGGCGCAGTCATCTTAGAGGGAGCTTGGGGCACTGAACGTATCGCTTTGGGCATTCCCAAAAGTCGAGAGGCAGTATTGGATGTATTGAGGGAGTTTAGTCAAGCCGCTCAGGCGAGCGGCTTGGTCGAGCAAGCAATACGCCGCGCAGGAATGCGCGGCGCTAGACTTTAGTTCTCGTAGGCTGACTCACCGTGTGAGTTGATATCCAAGCCTTCGCGTTCTTGATCTTCCGCGACACGAATTCCAAACAGCATATCAGCGATTTTGAACGCGATGTAGGCGACCACACCGGACCAGACTAGCGTCACGAGGACACCTTGCGTCTGTATCCAAAGTTGTCCAGCGATTGAGTACTCTGGCGAGGCGGCATTCGTAACATAGTCAAAAATTCCGGCACCACCCAGTGAAGGCGCTGCGAACACGCCGGTCAAGATGGCACCCAGAATTCCGGCTACGCCGTGAATACCAAACACATCGAGGCTATCGTCCGAACCAAGCATGCGCTTCAAACCGCTGACTCCCCACACGCAGGCGAACCCGGCAAGTGCGCCAATGGCGAGTGCACCCATTGGACCCACAAAACCGGCTGCAGGAGTAATGCCAACTAAGCCCGCCACACAACCAGAAGCGGCGCCGAGCATTGAGGGCTTACCCTTCAAGACCCATTCTGCAAATGTCCAGCCCAAGACGGCTGCTGCAGTTGCCAGCAGGGTATTGGCGAAGGCTAGGGCGGCGGTACCGTTTGCTTCGAGTGCTGAGCCAGCATTAAAGCCGAACCAGCCAAACCAGAGCAATGAAGCACCGACCATCACGTGAACCATGTTGTGCGGTTTCATCGGTTCTTTGCCGAACCCAATGCGCTTGCCGATCACGAAGGAGCCGACCAAGCCTGCAATCGCTGCGTTGATGTGAACGACTGTGCCGCCTGCGAAATCTAATACGCCTTTTTGGAACAGCCAGCCCGCTCTGGCGGTCACGGCTTCAAGTGACGCGGCGTCCTTGATGTCGTCTGGACCAGGCCAGGCCCAAACCATGTGAGCGATTGGGAGGTACGAGAAAGTGAACCAGATCACCATAAACACCAGAATGCCGGCAAACTTTGCACGTTCGGCAAACGCACCGACGATGAGGCAGCAAGTAATAGTGGCAAAGACACCCTGAAACGCCATGAAAATCAGTTCAGGAATGACAACGCCCTTGCTAAAGGTGGCTGCCATCGATTCGGGCGTGAGCTCTTTCAAGAACAGGCGGTCAAATTTACCTATAAAGGCGTTACCTTCTGTAAAGGCTAGGCTATATCCGTAGATGGACCATAAAACGATGATCAGTGAAAAGACCACCATACACTGGACCAAGACCGATAGAACGTTTTTGCTACGAGTGAGGCCGCCATAAAACAGAGCGAGGCCTGGCAGAGTCATCAGCATGACAAGCGCCGTACAAATCAACATCCAGGTGGTATCACCCTTGTTTGGTTCAAGCGCTGCTGCCACCGCGGTGAGGGGCAAGGTCGCGGCAGCCAATAGACCTGTCGCGAATAGTTTCTTCATAATGTTAGACACGTTACACCTCATGTTTAAAGTGCTGATGCGCCGGTTTCA
>CAIUZV010000080.1 GCA_903903735.1 uncultured beta proteobacterium
CCTCTGGACATGCCAGAGTCTGTCTTGGTACGTTTCAAAGGCAAAATGCAGCCTGGCGTCACACTGCGAGACTTGGTCAGCGCCATTCCTTTGTATGCGATCAAAGCTGGCTTGCTCACTGTCGAAAAGCAAAACAAGAAGAACATCTTCTCCGGTCGTATCTTGGAAATCGAAGGTCTGCCAGACCTCAAAGCTGAACAAGCTTTTGAGTTGTCAGACGCATCGGCTGAGCGCTCCGCAGCGGGATGCACGGTTCGTTTGAACAAAGAACCCGTCATCGAATACATCAACAGCAACATCGTGATGCTCAAGTGGATGATTGCAAACGGCTACGACGACGAGCGCAGCATCCGTCGTCGTATCGAGGCAATGGAAGCATGGCTGGCAAACCCCCAACTGCTTCAGCCTGACGCTGACGCTGAATATGCTGCTGTGATCGAGATCGATCTCGCTGATATTCATGAGCCAATCGTTGCTTGCCCGAACGATCCTGACGACGTGAAATTCTTGTCCGACGTCGCTGGCGCCAAGATTGACGAAGTATTCATCGGCAGTTGCATGACCAACATCGGCCATTTCCGCGCCGCTTCCAAGTTGCTCGAAGGCAAACGCGATATGCCGGTTAAGTTGTGGATTGCCCCACCTACCAAGATGGATGCCGCCCAACTGACTGAAGAAGGCCACTACGGCGTGTTTGGCGTGGCAGGTGCCCGTACTGAAATGCCGGGATGCTCGTTGTGCATGGGTAACCAAGCACAAGTGCGCGAAGGCGCAACCGTCATGTCAACCAGCACACGTAACTTCCCCAATCGTCTGGGCAAGAACACCAATGTGTACCTTGGCTCGGCTGAGTTGGCCGCCATCTGCTCGAAACTTGGTCGCATCCCAACTAAGCAAGAGTACATGGCTGACATGGGCGTGATCAAAGAAAGCAGCAAAGAGATCTATAAGTATCTCAACTTTGATCAAATCCCTGACTACAAGGATATCGCCGACGCAGTGTAACCACTGTGCCAGGCGGCACCCCCACACCCGTCTTGTGCCTCGTGCGCCTGACGGGTGTTTTTTATTCTGCTCGATACAAACCAGCTTGATCGCAGTGAAACGTCATTGTTCGTTACACTAGAGTTCTTTCTGATTGTTCTTTCCCGATATGGCTCGCGCCCGCTCAACACCCTCCTCTACCCGTCTGAATCGCGATGCGACCCGCTTGGTTTCGCTTGCCCTAGCCTTACACAACTCCGGCAGTCGCGTCGAGGATCAATACTGGGAAAGCGAACTGGGCGCGATCCTCAACAAGCTGATGCGGGCAGGCAACGATTCTGTCATCGACTCCGCACTCGACCATCTCTCGAAAACCAATCTTGGTGGGTATGAAGTTTTAATCGAGCAGGCTGAAACACTCTCCGAGTCTTGTGTGATTGAAAAAGACGGTGCACGCTATGACGTGCTGCTGATTGTCGCGCCAATCGTCGCCTGGACGCGTTACAGCATCCCGGCTTGCGATATACCCATCAGCACCATCACCGACCTCCAAAGTCATTTACAGGCCCATGTACTTGCGGCAAACACGCAAGTTGCAATCATGCCCAGGCTCGCAAGCCTGGATCAAATGCCTCGTAGCTTTTGTGAAACATGGGAATGGCTACTCAAACTCGGCGCCCAAGCGCTTGACCTACCCGGTGCGCTTCCCAAGTTGAATACCGAACCAGACGCCTTCAACATGCTTGCGGATACACGTTATCTGGTAGCAGCCGTCGCGATCCCAGAGGGACAACCTCTGTTTCGTTGGCAGGAGGAGCCAGGTGAGCTTGGCGATGGCCGCGTCAAATGCCTTGAAAACTGGGGCAATGCCACACAACCTCTTTTTGCAGAGCTCTTGGCAGGCTGTGGGTTTGAAATACTCGTTCCAGACGCCTATTACGTCAGTAATCGCGAGGCCGATCGACGTGTGCGGCCTCTCTCAGTCAAAGCGGCTGTCTCATGGCTTGGTTCGGCACTCAATATCGAGCCTAGCCAACTGCGCGCAGTCGTTGCTGGCTGCGGCGAGCAGCGCATCGATGAATACCGCATCGGATTCACACAAAAGAATCAGAACGAGGTGGTCTACGGCTGTCTGTGGCCCTTATACGGCAAAGAAGAGGATCAGCCTCTGCTGGATAATGAACCGACACCGATTGATACGGTCGATGAGATCGCAGCCTTACTCAAAGAGTGCGGTGTCACAGACATTCGCCGGCTGCCTGGCACGCTACCACCTGATTTTTGCGAAGACTGTGGCGCACCGCACTTCCCAAACCCCTCAGGTGAAATGGTCCACGCCGAGCTACCCGAAGACGCCGAAACGGCGCCTGCGCACTTTCACTAGCGATGCGCGCGGATATTTTTTGCCGCGTCGTCGATAACTACGGTGATATTGGCGTCACCTGGCGACTAGCACGTCAGCTACAACGCGAGTGCGGCTGGTCCATTCGGCTTTGGGTCGACACACTCGACAGCTTTAAAAAACTGACTGCAAACGTAGACTCGTCACGCAGCATACAAATCATTGACGACATTGAGATCGTGCACTGGTCCAACCCCGCCATCGATCTCACTCCGCACCCTATTGTGATCGCCAGTTTTTCTTGTGCACTCCCCCCAAGCTTTCAGGCGCGAATGCTACCTGATAAGACGCTATGGATTAACCTTGAATATCTGAGTGCAGAGGCGTGGGTAGAAGGTTGCCACGCGCTCCCCTCCCTGCGCTCAGACGGCTTAAACGCGAATTTCTTTTTCCCTGGCTTCACCGCAAAAACGGGGGGCTTAATTAAAGAGTCCGGACTGCTCGCCGCACGAGATGCTTGGCAAGCGGATCTTGGGCAACAGATCCACTGGATCAAGTCCCTAGGGGTATCGTCTGAGGGCATGCAAGCATGGCAATCAGGTCGTCTGATCTCAGTCTTCTGTTATCCGCAAGCGCCGCTGCAGTCGTTCTTTAAGCAATTGGCAGACAACAAGACCCCAACCCTACTGCTCATTCCGCAAGGCGTCGCCAGCGACATTCCCAGCGGCCAGCATAACAATCTCCACGTAGCACGGATACCGTTCACCTCCCAGCCAGAATACGACCAAACGCTGTGGACCGCTGATCTCAACATCGTGCGCGGGGAAGACTCCTTTGTCAGGGGATTGTGGGCTGCAAAGCCTTGTATCTGGCACATTTATCCACAAACCGAAGATACCCACTTGATCAAACTCGATGCCTGGCTGGCCCGCACGGCACTCCCAGACTCCGTCAGGTCCGGCATCCGACACTGGAACAGTGAAGAGACCGTGAAAGCAGACGCATGCCCATGGGGGACCTTATTGGAGCCAGCGACTTTGAGCGCTTGGGCGCTAGAAGCCAGGCACATTGCGGCGGGCTTGGCCCAAAACCCTGACTTAGCGCACTCGCTAGACCTCTTTTGTCGGACAAAAGGCGGGCTTTAACATCGATCTACAGCAGTTCAGGCCCGAACAGGCTAAAATAGAGGGCTTTTTTACAAAACCGCTCCGGCAATCGAGTCCCGGAGACCCAAAGTTACCGGAGTTTTAAGCATGAAAACCGCACAAGAGCTGCGCGTAGGCAACGTCGTGATGGTTGGCAAAGATGCCGTCGTCGTGCAGCGCGCCGAATACAGCAAATCGGGCCGCAACGCCTCG
>CAIUZV010000081.1 GCA_903903735.1 uncultured beta proteobacterium
GTCATAAATAACAAAATAAACCTTAACGCCTGCTTCTTTCAGTTTAGCCAGGTAGGCTTGCTCTTTAAGTGTGGTCACGCAGGCAAAGTCGAGACCAAAAAATACGTCGCCTGCCGTGATTTGGATGGGACTGGGGTCTGGATTACGCGTGACGGATAAGTCGCTCGCCGAGGTCTGCTGGACGATCGCGGGCTTAAACCCGACGTGGCGGTCCACATAAACAGCCTGCACGGTAAAACCGGGCGGGGGGTTTTTAAGCAGCTCCATCAAAATACTGCGCGTGACCCGCTGAATACCTGTTTTGTGGTCCTCCAGGACGAAAAAAGAGACGTCGACAAATAAAGTCTTAGGATCAGGGCTTGGACGAAACTGGACGACTCGGGGTTTGACCAAATACCAGTCAAACAACTTGGTCTGAATATTGCGCACAAACGGGTCGACCTGGGGGTAGCGGGTGACAATCGACTTCAGCACCTTTTTGCTCACACCACCGGTGCACACGTCATATAAATACTTAACCGTCGACTTGATCATATTTTTATTTATTGAGCTCGGGAGCAAAGTTCGCAATAGCGATGCGGAAGTATAATCCCCGCTTCGAATGCAAACCGGGACGAAACGTGTCGAAATCAGGAACAACGCACACGGCAGTGGTCACAGGGATCACTGGACAAGATGGCGCATATTTAGCTGAATTACTGTTAGGTAAGGGCTACAAGGTTTACGGCACCTACCGCCGCACCAGCTCCGTCAACTTTTGGCGTATTGAAGAGCTTGGTATTCAAAATCACCCCAATTTGCATCTGGTCGAGTACGACCTGACTGACTTGTCGTCCAGCATCCGCTTATTACAGACGTCCGGCGCAACCGAGGTCTATAACCTCGCGGCCCAAAGTTTTGTCGGTGTGTCGTTCGAGCAACCGCTCACGACCGCTGAAATCACAGGTATTGGCCCAGTTAACCTGCTGGAAGCCATCCGCATCGTTAACCCCAAGATTCGTTTTTATCAGGCCAGCACCTCAGAGATGTTTGGCAAGGTGCAGGCGATTCCGCAAATCGAAGATACACCCTTTTATCCACGCAGCCCTTATGGCGTGGCCAAGCTGTACGCCCACTGGATGACGATTAATTACCGCGAAAGCTACGGGATTTTTGGGACGAGCGGCATTTTGTTCAACCACGAATCGCCGCTGCGCGGTCGTGAGTTCGTCACGCGCAAGATCACGGACTCGGTTGCCAAGATCAAACTCGGTAAGCTCGACGTGCTTGAGCTTGGCAACATGGATGCCAAGCGTGACTGGGGTTACGCAAAAGATTACGTTGAAGGCATGTGGCGCATGCTGCAAGCCGACGAGCCTGACACCTTTGTGTTGGCCACTAACCGCACTGAAACCGTACGTGACTTTGTAACGATGGCCTTCAAGGCCGCGGATATTGCACTGGACTGGAAAGGTAGTGCAGAGCAAGAGCAAGGGTTTGACACCAAAACAGGCAAAGCGCTTGTGAAGATCAACCCCAAGTTTTATCGCCCCGCAGAAGTTGAGTTGTTGATTGGTAACCCCGCGAAGGCCAAGGAAAAACTTGGCTGGGCACCAAAGACGACGCTTGAAGAGCTCTGCCGCATGATGGTGGTGGCAGACCTCGCGCGCAATGAGCGCGGATTCTCCTTCTAAATGACCACAGCGCAGCGCGTGATGCCGCCTGATCACGATCGTCGCGTACTAGTGACTGGCCTGCAGGGCTTTACTGGCCATCACTTGGCCAAAGAGCTCGAGGCCAATGGCTACGAGGTCTGGGGGCTGGGTGATGTCACCCCTACATTTCCACGCTGCGTCAAAGCAGACCTGTTGGATATCGCATCGCTTAAGCAAGCGGTGCTAGCAGCCAAACCACATTATGTCATTCATCTAGCTGGTGTCGCCTTTGTAGGGCACGGCCAACCCAAAGCGTTTTACGACGTGAACCTGGTGGGCACCCGTAATCTACTTGAAGCGCTGGAACCCGTTGCCGCAGACTTGCGCTGCGTGTTGCTTGCGAGCAGCGCAAACGTCTATGGCAACTTGCAAGGTGGTTTGCTCAGCGAAAGCAACCCCGTGAATCCGGCAAACGACTACGCCGTGAGTAAGTTAGCCATGGAATACATGGCCAAGCTTTGGTTGCCCAAAATACCTGTTGTGTTGGCGCGTCCGTTTAACTACACAGGCATTGGCCAGTCAGAAAGTTTTTTGATTCCCAAAATTGTGTCGCACTTTGTACGCAAAAAAAGCGCCATCGAACTTGGCAACATGGACGTTTGGCGCGAGTTTAATGATGTGCGGGATGTTGCGCACGCCTATCGCAAACTGATTGAAGCCGCGCCGATAGGGCAAACGATTAACGTGTGCTCGAGCAACCTGGTATCGCTGAAAGAAGCGCTTGCCTTAGCCACCGAACTAACCGGCCACAGTATCGAAGCACGTATCAACCCGCAGTTTGTACGTGCCAACGAAGTATTAAAGCTTGGCGGTGACACCACTCGCCTTAAACAATTTGTACCGGACTGGCAGCCGCGCCGTCTGCGCGAAACACTAGCCTGGATGCTGGACGCCGCGTCATGATGCACGTGGGCTTCGGTGTGACGGCCTTATGCAAAGGCCTGGCCGGCGGCTCACAAGACGGCATCAGTCACTACACCCAAGAATTGATCACGCAGTTTGCGAAACGTGCAGAGCTGAATCTGCGGCCGTTTTCTTTTGCTGTGGGCGTGCAAGACGTAAAAGAACTAGACCGTAAGGTGTTTGAGACTGCAACGCCGCAACACGTGCCACATTCGGTGTTGCATCTGAGTAAGTACCCTAGCGGCGCACTGTACTCAGCCCTCACCGGCGCAGACTTTCCTGGCATCAGCAAGCTGGGCAAAATCGATCTCATCCACGCGACAGACCACTACATCCCACGCGCCAAGTTAGCGCCGATGGTTGCAACCCTAATGGATGCGATTCCCTTCTCGCACCCGGAATGGTCAAGCGGTCGTTTTCGTGGCGCAAAGAACGCACTGTGGAAAAAAGCGATCAGCTGGGCTGATCACATCATTACGATTTCAGAATATTCAAAGCAAGAGCTTTGCAAGTGGACGGGCGTGTCGGCAGAGCGAATCAGTGTGATCCCACTTGGGGTCGATGCACGTTGGTTTCGTGAGGTGACAGCCGAAGAGTTTACGCTGGTACGCGCCAAGTTCAAGCTGCCGTCGCAATACTTTATTTCGGTCGGCACTTTGCAACCGCGCAAAAACGTTGGTGCAGTCATCGCCGCACATCGTGCAATGTCGCTTGCACAACGCAAACAAACACCGCTCGTGATCGTTGGCCGAGCCGGCTGGAAGTGCGAGGAAGAAATTAAACAGATTGAGGCTGACGCACAAACGGGTGCAATCATCTGGCTGCAACAGGTATCGGATGCGGAGTTACTGCCGATTTTGAAAGCGGCACGTGCGCTATTGTTTCCATCCCTTGCAGAGGGATTTGGCTTGCCAGTGCTGGAGGCCTTTGCTGCAGAGGTGCCGGTGATTACGTCGACGACAACCTCGCTTCCTGAAGTTGCCGGCATTGCAGCGCTTGCGGTTGAGCCCACGGATGTGAATGCGCTTAGCGAAGCGATGCGACGGCTATTGGATGATCACGCTTTACACGCTAGCCTGCAGCAACAAGGCTTGGCGCGTGCGCAGCAGTTTACTTGGGAGAGTTGTACAGAGGCGACGTTGGCAACTTACAGGCGCTTAACCACGGGCTAGTGATTAAGTAAGTTCTTGTATACCCCAACATACTTCTGCGCCATCGTCTCAGCCATAAAAGTATCGCGATAGCGTTGCAACGCCCCCTCGCGCCAGCTTGCGACCTGTTGTGGATCGTGCCAAAAGGTATCCATCGCCTGACTAAACGCAATCGCATCTGAAGGTGGAACGACAAGGCCCGTCTCGCCTTGTTTGTTCACATAGCTGGTGCCCGTACCAATCTCGCACGTAATCATAGGCGTGCCTTGCTGCGCAGCTTCGGCCAACACAATGCCAAAAGCTTCAGAGGCAATATGCGAAGGGAATACAAATCCGTACGCTGCACGCATGATGCTGCGTTTTTGTTCGTTAGTGACTTCAGGCACAAAGTGCAGGTTTTTTAGGCCTAAATCGCGCGCTTGCTTTTGCAGGGCCTCATGCTGATCACCGCGGCCGACAATCACCATGGGGTAGTCGCGTCCTTTTAAGGCCTCCAGCAAAACGTGCAGGCCTTTGTAATAACGTAAGGCACCGAGGAACAAAAAGAAACGCTCGCCAAACTGCTGTCGCCAAGACTGCACTTCGGGATCTGTTTCTGGCAGTTGATCAAAATGCTCAATCCCGTAGGTGATCAACTGGGTCTTGTCTTTGAACTTTTGCAGTACGGGGCTCGATTGCATGATGCCGGGTGATGCAGCGACGATCGTTTGCATCTTGGCCAAATAACGATCACGCAGAGGTGCATACAACTTGTTGAGTTGCACCTGGTTCACGACATCAGAGTGATAACTGATCAGGCTAGGCTTCTTCACACCCGCGTAAAGGTAACTGAGATCAGCAAACGGCCAGGGGAAATGCATGTGCATCACATCGGCCCACACAGCCTCTTGCTTGAAGTGCGTGAGAAAACTGACTGAAAATCCTGTGGACGCAATATACAGATCCCGCTTGTAGCGTTTGATCTCATAACCAGCTGGAGCGATATCAGTGCGGGGTTGGCCCGGCGTTAAAACCAGGACGCGGTTTTCTATCCCGAGCGGTGTCGTGTGGCTGGCAATGGTGTGCACCACCTGCTCAATGCCACCATAGGTGTCGGGTAAATACGTCTTGAGAACGTGCAGCACGCGCATATTAGCGGCGCCGTTTCTTTTCTAACACCATCCAGCGCGGCATCTTGAACAACACCAGTCGACGATACAAGACGACATAGCTGACAGAAAACAGAAACACAAACACCATCAGCACATAGTCGTACTGCCAAAACAGCACGGCCGGGATGGTGCCCATGGAGGACAAAATCCAGAGATAAGGCGAGGTCATGGCATTGCGCTGATTAATCAAGCGGGCTTCGTCTGTACCAACGGCCCAGCGCACCATGCGCTTGTAAACCAGCATGTGCAGATGCACGCCATCAGGCGCCCCGGGTGATTTACCCCGGACGAGCTTTTTACGATAGATCGAAAAAAGCGTTTCAAACACCGGGTAGATGCATAAAAGCAAGGGGAACCAGGGTGACACTTGGGGGTGGCGCGCCAGCATCAGCACGCATAGGGTGCCGATCATGAACCCAATAAAGTAGGCCCCGCAGTCACCTAAAAAGATTAGCCCGCGCGGATAGTTCCAGATCAGAAAGCCGCCAATCGCCCCCAGCATGCCGACAGCCGAGACGAGCAACAGACGATCGTTCAAGTAAAACGATACGTAGGCCAGCCCAGCCAGAATCATGGCGGACACCACGGACGCCAAGCCGTTGTAACCATCAATAATGTTGATGGCGTTAGCGGACCCGGCGATCGCAAAAATCGTAAACAGAAAAGACACGACCCCAAACTGCAACAGCCAGTCAATACCAATGATGTCGAGATGGGTGACATCGGCCCCGAGCCAGTAATAGGCCAGTGCCCCGCTAATAAGCGCCAAGCTCAGGCGCACCCGCGCACGTACCTTTTTAGTGATGTCGTCCGCCAAGCCACCCAAAAACACAGGCAAACTGGCCAACAAAAGTAGTCCGACGGCGGTGACGACCTCGGGATCCCGAAACACCGCGATCAGTGTCGTCACGCCCATCCCGATAAGCAGGGCAATGCCGCCCACGCGAGGGACCGCTTTAGTGTGGAATTTTTGAACGCCTTCGAAATCGGTATCGCCAGAAAACGCGACGTGCAGTCGACGATACCTGACCAGCAAGAGGGTCACGATGAGGGATACAACAAAAGCGCCTAATACATAGGCCATGCGCAGGGGTTACCTATAAAGA